>NZ_JBIWOA010000024.1:0-186438 GCF_044767525.1 Streptomyces sp. NPDC101234
GCCGTAGCAATATCTCGGGGGGGGCGCGGTCGTGGGGGGGCGCTATTAAGTTGTGGGGGCATGCATATGTGGCCGCCGCCCGGGGGGGGGCCCCCCGCCCCGGGGGCCCGCCCCTCGGGCATCTGTCACAGACCCCGGCGCGGGCCCGGCGGAAGCGCCGCGGGGACAGGGCTCATCCCGGCGTCCTGGGACCGCCCGAGCGTCCCGATCCGCTGCCACTGCGGCGGCTGCGGCTGATCGCCGCCGTGCCGGGCGCTGTAGGCACCCGCGCTGTACGCGCTGTACGAGCTCCCCCCGTACGACCCCAGGCCGTAGGTGCCGGTGCTGAACGGGGTGTTCCCGAAGGCGACGAACCCCAGTTCCTCCTCGCCGCTGCGGTCACCCGGCAGCGTACGGAAGCTCTTGACCCACTCCGTGTAGAGCGAGTCGTAGATCGGCGTGGCCGAGACCCCGCTCGAGGCGTCCTGAGCCGTCCGAGCGGGCGGAACGACGGAGAAGGACGGTCGGCGGGGCGGAAGGTCGTATGCGTGCACGTATGTCCAAACGACCGGGTTCGTGAAGAGATGCGGCTCGTTGACGCCCCTTTAGGGGCGCGGGACTGCATTTATTTGCGGCTACCGCCGCGTGGGCGCGATCAGCCACGAACCACCCGCAGCCGCCCATACGCAGCAGTCCCCACCCCCTTGGGCGACCCTCAGACTCCGGCAAGAGGCAACGCCGCCGCCACCAGCTTCCCATTCGCGGCCGCTTTGTCGATCGCATCCCGCAGCAGGTCCTCCCGCGGCTGCCGCCCGATCGACCCCACCGGCGCCGCGAACATCAGCACCTGCTGGTGCTTGTTCGCCGCCGCCCGCCACCCGTCGGTCACCTGCAACGGCTGGTGCGCCTGCCACCAGGCGACCGGCTGCCCGCCGTTCGCCCCGGGCTGCAGCACCGCGTGCAGCTGACCGACCGCCAGCAGCACCGACCACCCGTGCAGCACCGGCGGCACCGCGGCCAGCTGGGTCATCGGCATGAAGCCCTGCTCGATGAGGAGCGGCAGGAAGTCGTCGCCGACCCCGTCCGTGCCGGGCCGCGCGATCGGCGAGGTCGGCTCGACCACGAGCGCGGGGTGCAACTCACCGGCGATCAGCACCAGTCCGCTGGTCACCCCGAGTACCGCCTGCTCGGGCACGGACTTCTGCGGGCCGCCGGGCGCGCTGTCGCCGCTGATGGAGCGGACCGCGCCCTGCAGCTGCTCCTCGGTGACCTGGACGACCTGCGAGGGCAGGCAGCTGGCGTGGGCGAAGGCGAGGACGGCGGTCTCGTCCCCGATGAACAGGACGGTGCTGGTGCGCTCCTGTTCGGAGTCGCCCGGGGTACGGCAGGACGTGCAGTCGTAACTGCCGGGGGCGTTGTCTCCGGCGAGCAGCCGGTCGGCTTCTTCGTCGCCGATCTCGGCGCGTACCTCGTTGCTGACGTCGAGCATGCGCGGCACGGTGGCTCCCTCGGGATGCGGTGCGTGAAGGCCCGGGGGGCTCCCGGTCCGTGAGCCCCCGGGGTTGCGGGCTCATGAAGAAGACAACGGGTGATCTGTGGTGGGGGTCACGCACCGAGGGGATCGGGATCGAACCATCCGCTGCACAGGGTCACGCTCGGTGCGGAATCCCGCACTCATCGTCAACTCTTCGCAAGCCAAAGGGATTTGACGCGGTGAAGTGAATCACAGATCCGTCGAACCCATGGTCGACAAATCATGAAATCAGGGAATGAAGTGGGTGGCCGAAAATCGATGCTACCACGGGTAACGCAGAACTGGCCTGGCCTGACGGGCAGTTGGTTGATTTCGGGCGTTCCAGGTCCCTAGATTCCTCCGCCGTGTGCAACTAGCACCGCTCGGGTACGTCCGCCGGCCGGCACCAGGCAGAGCACCACCGCAGGCACCGGCCGCGGCGGACGGGGCGAGCGCGACCGACCGCGTCCATGCGCGGGGGCCGCGCCTCGCCCGGGGGAGCCTGGGTACGTGGAGAGGGAAATACATGTCCGAGTGTGCCGATACCACCCGTGAGACCGTCGCCAAGAACGGCTCCCGCAAGGGCCGTACGACCGCTGCTCTGGCCGGAGCGGCGCTGCTCGCCCCGCTGGGCCTGCTGGCCGCGACCGGCAACGCCGCGGCGGCGGACAACGGAGTGTGGGACCGCATCGCCCAGTGCGAGAGCGGCGGCAACTGGCACATCAACACCGGCAACGGCTACTACGGCGGACTCCAGTTCTCCGCCTCTACCTGGCGCGCGTACGGCGGCTCCGCCTATGCGGGGACGGCCGACCAGGCCTCCAGGGAAGCGCAGATAGCCGTCGCCACCAAGGTTCAGCACGCCCAGGGCTGGGGCGCGTGGCCGGTCTGCTCGGGGCGGGCCGGAGCGACCGGCTCGGCGCCCGAGAGCGCCTCGGTGACCACGAAGAGCAGCACGGAGTCGGCGACGAAGTCGACGCCGGCCAGGAAGTCGACCCCCGCGGCGAAGACGCCGCAGCGCTCGGCGCCGCACTCCGGCCGCAGCTCGTCCCGGGGTGACTACACCGTCATCGAGGGCGACACCCTGAGCCAGATCGCCGAGCGGCACGGCACCACCTGGCAGCGTCTCTACGCCGCCAACAAGGCCGTCATCGGCGACGACCCGAACCTCATCATGCCCGGGCAGCGCCTCGCGCTCTGACGCGCGCCCCTGCTCCGCACCGCCCCGCCCGGTCCGACCGGGCGGGGCGTGGTGTGTTGTGCGGGGGCGGGTGGATGCTCCAAAACGAGGCCGCGCGTCCCGATGTGATGCCGATTCACGCACGGCCGGCCCGCCGCCGCAGGGGGGTTCTGTGCCGAAGCGGTGAAACTCTTATGCGGTGTCAGCTGCCGCGACGGTCCGTGGATTCGGAATGAATTGGGCCCCGGCGGCGCCCTCGGCCCCCGCTTCCGGTCCTTGCTCCCGGTCCTTTCCGGCGGCTTTTCGGAAGACCCTACCGGCTTCAGGGAATTGCGTTCGAATGCGCCAGGAAGGCGTACGGAACCGCTCGTACGTGTGACTGGCTTCGGTACAAACGCGTGTCGTGATTCTGTGACAGAAGTGTGACCGGGACCGGACTCGGGATAGCGTGGCCGCATGGCACCGAATCCGACTCCGCCGACGGAGCCCCAGGACAGCCCGGAAGGGTACGTAGGCCTCGACGCGGGCGACGCGGAGCGGCTCGCCCGGGATCGCGGGTGGCCGACGGTGCGTGCGCTGCCGCCGGGCGCGATCATCACCATGGAGTACCGGGCGGGGCGGCTCAACTTCGAGGTACGGGACGGTGTCGTGGCGCGCGCCTGGAAGGGCTGACCGTACGACGGCGAAGGCCCCGGTTCCCGCAGGGGGAACCGGGGCCTTTCGCTGTGCGGGGCTGGTTGGTGCGTACCGGACCCCGTCGTGCTTCCGTGGGCCGCCCGTCAGCCGCCCGTCAGCGGGCGGGCCGCCGGGGTGGCGGTGCCGCGCGGCAGGCGGTCGGAGTGCGGTGGGCGGCGGCTGCCCGCCGGCGTCACCGGGGTGCGCTCCGAGCGGGCCGTGTGCGGGCCGGGCGCGAGATGGATCGGGGCCCGGGGCTGGCGGCCCGAGGGGACCGGTTCGAGCTCCGGGGCCGGCGAGTCCCCGGCGGGCGCCGGACGCGGCTTGAGCGCCACCGGCACCGGAACCGGCGCGGGCACCGTGCTGCCGCGGCGGGAACGCCGGCGGTCGCGCAGACGGTCGCGCAGGTCGAAGATCTGGGTCTCGGTGCGGTCGATGAACGGTTCGCACCACGGCAGCGCCAGCAGGATCAGCAGTCCCGCGGCCCAGCCCAGCAACACGTCGCTCAGCCAGTGCGTACCGAGGTAGACGGTGGACATGCCGACACCGAGGGAGGTGATCGCGGAGGCCGCGGACAGCCAGCGGCGGGCTCTCGGGGTGGAGGCCAGATACGCCAGAATTCCCCAGGTCAACACCGCGTTCGCGGTATGGCCGCTGGGAAATATATCGCCGCCCAGGCCCATCTCGTTCGAGCCGATCACGGTCGCGTAGTGCGGTCCGAGGCGCCCCATGCCGAGCTTGGCGGCGCCGACCGTGATGTTGAGCAGCAGCAGGGAGACACCGAGCGTCAGCAGCGGACGCAGGGTGTGCTGCCGCCACGAGCGCCAGCCCAGCCAGGACGCGACCATCACGGCCGTCGGGCCGCGCTGGCCGAGGACCACGTAGTAATCGACGAACCAGTGGATCCCCGCCCACTGCTGGTACGGCCGGAAGAACATGACCTGCCAGTCGAGCCGGACCAGCCACGACGTGATCACGACGGCCCACACGATCGCCAGGTAGAAGGCGAGGGTCGCGGTGAACAACACGACCCGGTGCCGGCTCATCTTCGGCACATCAATGTGGGCCGGCCGTTCCGGCTCACGGTCCAGCCTGGCGAACACCCGGTCCAGACGGGTCAGGTTTCGTTCGGTACGCACTCAATCGACGTTACAGCGAGTGAGCTCTGTTCCCGGTCGAAACAGCGGCTTTGTGATGACGATGTGATGTGGGAAACCTCTCAGGAGGTCACCGAATTCTAAGGATTCCGTAATCCTCGGCGTGTCTGCCCTTCAATTCCTTTGATCATGCCGGGTCGCCGTTTTATGCCGCTTATGAATTCGTTAACCAAGGCATGGGGCGGAATTCTCCGGCTGCTCATCGGCGCCACCGAAATGATCATGGAGGCCCGGACCCGTTCAGCCAGAACGCGCCATACACCGCCGCCACCACCGCGATCCCCGCGGTGACCAGCGCCGTTCTGCGGGTGCGCAACCGTGCGAGGGCCAGGGCGAGGGGCAGCAGCACCGGGAAGGCCGGCATCAGCAGCCGCGGCTTGGAGCCGAAGTAGCTCGACGCGCACAGTGCCAGTGCGAGGACGACACCGGTGTAGACCAGCAGGGGAAGCGGCTGCCGCCGGCGGACGCCGATCACGTAGAGCCACAGCAGGAGGCCGACGCCCACGATCAAACCCGCTCCGGCCAGAGCGGACGGAAATGACGTGAACTTGTCGCCGACGAAGCGTGCGAACGCATAGCCGCCGTCGAAGCCGTTGCGCCAGCCCGCCTGGACGTCCAGATAGCCGAGCGGGCCCTTGCCGGTGCGGTGGCCGACCCACAGGACATAGGCGGCGGTGCCGACGGGGGCGAGGAGCATGCCGAGGGCGCGCCGCCAGGGCGGTGCGCCGGTCGTCCGCACCACGCGCCGGGCGCGGGCGGCGCTGGGCAAGGCGGGGGCGTGTTCGTCCCCATGTGCGCCGCCCGCATCGTCCGTACCCCGGTCCCGCAAGCCCCCGCTCCGATCCCGCACGAACGAGACCGCCCCCGCCGTCCACACCGCCGCCACCACGGCAAGGCCCACCGGCCGGGTCAGCCCCGCCAGCGCGGCCAGCGCCCCGGCGGTCACCCAGCGACCGGTCAGCACGGCGTACAGCGACCATGCGGCCAGCGCCGTGAACAGCGACTCGCTGTACGCCATCGACTGCACGATCCCGACGGGCAGGACGGCCCACAGCAGCACCGTGCAGACCCCCACCCGCCGGCCGTACACGAGGTCCGCGACCGCGAAGATCCCCCAGGCCGCGGCGAGCGAGGCGAGCAGGCTGACGGTGAAGCCCGCGCCGGCGTACGTGAGGGGCGTGCAGGCGTGCAGCAGGCGCTCCAGCCAGGGCAGCAGCGGGAAGAAGGCCAGGTTGGAGTGGACGTCGCCGTTCGGCAGCCGCACCTCGTAGCCGTACCCGAGCTCGGCGACCCGCGTGTACCACAGCGAGTCCCAGCGAGCCGTCAACAAGTGGTACGCGCTCTTGCCGCGCGCCCCGCTCCACACGGCCAGCACGACCAGGCCCAGGGCGCGCACGGCCGCGTACCCGAGCAGGGCCGGCGCCGCCCGGCGCAGGGCCGGGGCGCGCGGTGGAGCCAGGGGCGTTCCAAGATCGGTCACGGGCTCGATTATCGACGGGCCGCGGAACCGGAGGCCCCGCCGGGGCGTGCTGCACAGCGGGGCCAGTGGCGTACGCCACATGAGTTCTGTGGAGAGTGTGAGAGGTCCGCCACGTGCCCCTGGAACGAACTCGCGTACGCTGACGTGTCACTCGCGTTCGTATGCGCGGGCCGGAGACCCCGCTCCTCTCCGGCCGTACGACGGGGAGTCCCCACCCCGCCGATCCGCCGCACGCGAGGGATCATCTGGGAGGTTCGTAGATGTCCGGGACGACCACGGCGGCCGCACGGCCGCACTGTCGGGCGCCCGTGGCCGGTGCCGGTGCCAACCGCTGGGTCGTCCTCGTCGTTCTCTGCGTCAGCCTGCTGCTGGTCGCCCTCGACGCGACCGTGCTGCATGTCGCGGTGCCCGCCGTCACCGCGGACCTCAAACCCGGCGCCATGGAGCTGCTCTGGATCGTCGACGTCTACCCGCTGGTCTGCGCCTCGCTGCTGATCCTCTTCGGCACGCTCGGCGACCGCGTGGGCCGGCGGCGCGTCCTGCTCCTCGGCTACACCCTGTTCGGCGTCGCCTCCGCGGCGGCCGCGGTCGCGCCGAGCGCGGCGATGCTGATCATGGCGCGGGCGCTACTCGGTGTGGGCGGTGCGATGATCATGCCCGCGACGCTGTCGATCCTCCGGCAGGTCTTCCCCGACCGCCGTGAGCGGGCCCTCGCCATCGGTATCTGGAGCGCTGTCGCCGCGGTCGGCGCGGCCGTCGGCCCCCTCCTCGGCGGCTTCCTCCTCGAACACTTCTGGTGGGGCTCCGTCTTCCTGGTCAACATCCCGCTGATGCTGGTCAGCCTCCCGGTGGGCCGCTTTCTTCTCCCCGAGTCCCACGGCGACCGCGACGGCCCCTGGGACGTGGTCGGCGCGCTGATGGCGGCGGCCGGCCTGTTCGGCGTGGTCTTCGCCGTGAAGCGGCTGGGCGGCGGCGAACCGGCGGGCAGTGCGCTGACCGTGGCGCCGTTGGTGCTGGGGGCGCTGCTGCTGTTCCTCTTCGTACGACGGCAGCGACGCCGTGCGTTCCCGCTGGTGGACCTGAGGATGTTCGCGCGGCCGGCGTTCAGTACGGCGGTCGGCTGCATCGTGCTGGCGATGCTCGCGCTGGTGGGTCTTGAACTGATCGCCGCGCAGTACCTGCAGCTGGTCCTGGGCCTGTCCCCTCTGCAGACGGGTCTACGACTGCTGCCGCTGACGCTCGCCGCGATGGCGGCGGGGCTGGCCGGGGCGCGGCTGCTGCGGCGCTTCGGGCCGCGCCGGATGGTGTGCTTCGGCTTCTGCCTGACCGCGGCGGCGGTGCTGACGCTGACGGCGATGGGCGGGACCGACAACCCGGCCCTGCTGCTGGTCGGCTTCCTGCTGCTCGGGTTCGGGCTGGAGACCACGCTCTTCGGGGCGTACGAGTCGATGCTGAGCGAGGCACCGGCGGCGCAGGCCGGCGGGGCGGCGGCGATCGGCGAGACGTCGTACCAGCTGGGCGCGGGGATCGGGATCGCGTTGCTGGGCAGCGTGATGAACGCGGCGTACACGCCGGGGCTGTCCCGGGTACCGGGCGTACCGGCGTCGGCGTCGGCCGCGGCGGGACACTCGCTGGGGGAGGCGTACGAGGTCGCCGGGCGGCTGGGCGGAGTGGCGGGCGCGGCGCTGCGGCATGCGGCGCGGGACTCCTTCGTGCACGGGCTGCATGTGACGCTGCTGGTGAGCGCGGGGCTGCTGCTCCTGGGGGCGGTGATGGCGCTGCGGTTGCCGCGGGCCATGCAGTGCGAGGAGACCCCGGTGGAGGTCCCCGCACCCCGGGAACCTTCCCGCTCCCGCGTCTCGGCCTGACCCCACCTCCGCCCACCCACGCACCACCCGTGCGGCTTGGCAGAGGGGCGGACCGACCTGCGGGGGTGCTTCGCCGTCGGCGGCCTCCCCACCCACGCACGGCCTGTGCGGGTTGGGGGAGGGGCGGACCGACCTGCGGGGGTACTTCGCCGTCGGCGGCCTCCCCACCCATGCGCCGCCTGTGCGGGTTGGTGGAGGGGTGATCCGACCTGTGGGGGTGTTGCGCCGTCGGCGGGTGCGGGCCAGGGCTTTCCCCGCCCACGCGCCGCCCGTGCGAGTCACCAACAAGGTGGACCTCTCCCGCGGGGGCAGTTCGCCGTTGGCGGCTGGCGGCTGGCGGCTGGCGGCTGGCGGCTGGCGGCTGGCGGCTGTGGGCTGTGGGCTGTGGGCTGTGGGCTGTGGGCTGCGGGAGGCGGGAGGCGGGAGGCGGGAGGCGGGGGTGTGGGGGGTGTGGCGTGTGGTTGGGGGAGAGGGCGTGGGTGGGGACCGATGGGGATTCGTGGGTGGGGGCCGATGGGGATTCGTGGGTTGCGTCGGGGACCGGTGGGCGTCGGCGGTGGATGTGTCCCACGGGCGGCGTCCACCTTGTTGGTGGCTCGCACGGGTGGTGCGGGGGTGGGAGAACAGGGAGACTGCACATAGCCGATGTAACTAGCGGTGCTAGTTTTTGGGAGGGTTCCATGTCCGCGTCCGTGAAGTTGCCTCCGTTCGATCCCGGTGACCCGCTCGGTATCGACGATCTCCTGGAGCCGGAGGATCTCGCCGTGCGGGACACCGTGCGGAGCTGGGCGGCGGACCGTGTGCTGCCGTACGTCGCCGAGTGGTACGAGAGCGGTGAGCTGCCCGGCATCAGGGAGCTCGCCAAGGAACTCGGGTCGATCGGGGCCCTCGGGATGTCACTCGACGGGTATGGGTGTGCGGGCGCGTCCGCCGTGCAGTACGGGCTCGCCTGTCTGGAGCTGGAGGCCGCCGACTCGGGCATCCGGTCGCTCGTCTCCGTACAGGGGTCCCTCGCCATGTACGCCATCCACCGCTTCGGCAGCGAAGCGCAGAAGCAGCGGTGGCTGCCGGGCATGGCCGCCGGTGACACCATCGGGTGCTTCGGGCTCACCGAGCCCGACCACGGTTCCGACCCGGCCGCCATGCGGACGCACGCCAGGCGTGAGCCCGGCGGCGACTGGGTGCTCAACGGGCGGAAGATGTGGATCACCAACGGCTCGGTCGCGGGCGTCGCCGTCGTATGGGCGCAGAGCGACAACGGGATCCGCGGGTTCGTCGTACCCACCGACACACCCGGGTTCTCGGCGCCCGAGATCAAGCACAAGTGGTCGCTGCGGGCGAGTGTCACCAGTGAGCTGGTGCTGGACGACGTACGGCTGCCCGCCGATGCCGTACTGCCCGAGGTCACCGGGCTCAAGGGGCCGCTCAGCTGTCTGTCGCACGCTCGCTACGGGATCGTGTGGGGCGCCATGGGCGCGGCCCGCACCTGCTTCGAGACCGCCGTCGACTACGCGAAGTCGCGGGAGCAGTTCGGTCGGCCCATCGGCGGCTTCCAGCTCACCCAGGCCAAACTCGCCGACATGGCGGTCGAACTGCACAAGGGGATCCTGCTCGCCCATCATCTGGGGCGGCGGATGGATGCCGGCCGCCTGCGTCCCGAGCAGGTCAGCTTCGGCAAGCTCAACAACGTACGGGAGGCGATCGAGATCTGCCGTACGGCGCGGACGATTCTCGGGGCGAACGGGATCTCGCTGGAGTACCCCGTGATGCGGCACGCGACCAACCTCGAGTCGGTGCTCACCTACGAGGGCACCGTCGAGATGCACCAGCTGGTGCTGGGCAAGGCGCTCACCGGACTCGACGCCTTCCGGTGAACCCTGCGCGGGGGCAGGGCCGGTGAGCGGCCCTGCCTCAGCTCTGGTTGAAGAAGCCGTCCTCCCGGCGCCTGGCCGGCTCACCGTTGACGATCTCGGTGTTCGAGGGGGTCAGCAGGAAGACCCGGGTGGCGACCCGCTCGATGGTGCCGCGCAGACCGAAGGTCAGCCCGGCCGCGAAGTCGACGACACGCTTGGCGTCGCCCGGCTCCATGGCCGTGAGGTTCACGATGACCGGCACACCCTCGCGGAACAGCTCACCGATCGCACGGGCGTCCCGGAAGCTGTCCGGGGTGACCGTGCCGATCCGGCGGCCCTTCTCCTCGGCGGTGTCCGAGGCCACCCTGACCCTAGGGTCGGTGACCCAGGCATCCCCGTGGGGCTGCTCGGTCCCTTCGGAGTAGTCGTCGTCGTAGTAGCGCTCGTCATCGTTGTCGTCGACGAGGCCAAGCCAGGCACTCGCCTTGCGTACCGATCCCATGGACGCCTCCTCTCACAGCGGTCTTTCATGCTTCCGCATCCCTATGGTCGTCCATGATGCGGATGGCGCGCCAAGTGGATAGACGCCGCGCGGGGGGTTTGTGACGGTACTGGTGCAGAGCGAATACGTCGAGAGCCCAGTTGTGCCAAGGGCCTTAGCTCACACGGCTGCTGACTGTGAGTGAAATATGATTGTTCCGGGCGTATGGGTGACGAACCGTACGTCCGGGTGAACCGGTTGAGGGGGATTTCGGACGGGTTCGGGATGGTCAGACCGTGTGGTCATCGGCTCGGTAAGAGATTCAGGGACCAGTGGATGGCGCACCTGTGCGGGCTGTGTCTTGCGCTGCGCGGCGACCACGGACAGTTCGCACGGCTCGTGACGAACTACGACGGGCTGCTGATATCCGTCTTGACGGAGGCTCAGGCACCGCGGACGGACGACTGGCGGCGTACGGCCGGGCCGTGCCCCCTGCGCGGGATGCGCACCGCCTCCGTCGCGCGGGGCGAGGGCGCGTGGCTCGCCGCCGCCGTCTCACTGGTGCTCGCCTCGGCCAAGGTGCGTGACCATGTCGCCGACGGGGACGGTCTGCTGGCGCGCCGTCCGGTCGCGGCCGCCGCCCGCCGGGTCGCCGCCGGCTGGGGGTGGGCGGGGGCCCGCGGGGGGACGGCGGTCGGGTTCGACACCGGGATCCTCGTCGACGCCGTCGACCGCCAACTCGGCATCGAGGCGCTCGCGGGACCGGGGACACCCCTGCTGACGGTGACCGAACCGACCGAGACGGCCACCGCCGCCGCCTTCGCGCACACCGCCGTCCCGGCCGGCCGGCCGGGCAACGCCGGACCGCTCGCCGAGGCCGGGCGCTACTTCGGCCGGCTCGCGCATCTGCTGGACGCCGTGGAGGACCGGGCCGCCGACGCGGCCTCGGGCGCCTGGAACCCTCCCCCACTCTCGGCTTCGCTCGCGCGGGGGGACCCCCATCCGCCACCGGGACCCCGGTGGCCGAGGCCCGGCGGCTCGCCGACGACGCGCTGCGCGGGATCCGCCTTGTGCTGCGGGACGCGGAGTTCGCGGACGGCGGGCTGGCCCATCTGCTGCTCGTGCACGAACTGGGGCGCTCGGTGGACCGGGCGTTCGGGACCGCGCCGGGCTGCTCGGCCCATGCGGCCCATGGGCCGGGACCGGAGGCCCCACCCGAG
This sequence comes from Streptomyces sp. NPDC101234, assembly GCF_044767525.1. NCBI lineage: Bacteria > Bacillati > Actinomycetota > Actinomycetes > Kitasatosporales > Streptomycetaceae > Streptomyces > Streptomyces sp. NPDC101234. The sequence continues at coordinate 11,407 of NZ_JBIWOA010000024.1, forward strand.
AAGCGGGACTTCCTGGCGGGATGCGGGATGTTCGCGCTGCTGTGCTGCAGCTGCCGGATGTGCTGCGCGGAGGAGTACGAGGGGCCCTGGTCGAGGAGGAAACGCGAGGGCTGCTGTCAGAACTGCGACTGCGACTGCCCGTGCGACGGATGTGACGGTTGTGATGGATGCGACGGCTGCGATTGCTGCTGTCCGTGCGACGGCTGCTGAGCGAACGGCGGACCGGGCTGCGGGCGCCTCCCGGCCGTCAACGCACGGGCGTGCCGGTCACCGTATACGGGAGGGGCGGGCGCGACGCTTCACCTCGGGATTCTCCGCGATCCTGTTTCCGGGACGTAAAACAAAAACTTGATCGGGTGACCGCTGCCCCGAGAGGTTCGTTGGCCGGAGCGCAGAACCATTTCTGCCTCGGTTCTGCGTATCCACCGACTCGCCTCCTGATTAAGGCACTTCCGTGCAAGCAGCCACCATTCGAACAAGGCTTCTGAGGATTCTGGTCCTCGCCCTCGCCGTCCTGCTGACGCTGCTGGGCGTCGCCGCCGCAGAGCAGGTCTCCGCCTACCGCAACGCCTCCGCCACCGCGGACAACGCCCGCCTGGAGATCACCCTCCAGGGCCTCATCCACGAACTCCAGAAGGAGCGCGGTCTCACCACCGGATACGTCGGCGGCGTCAAGGAGTTCGGCGGCAAGCTGCCCGCACAGCGCAAGGCCACCGACTCCGCCCGCGACCGGCTGGACAAGGCGCTCCAGGGCCGCGACGACGCGGCCGCCGGCTCGGTACGGGAGTCCCTCGGGCGGCTCGACGGACTCGCCGGGATCCGCAAGCACGCGGACGACCGCACCGGCGTGGTGAAGGACACCTTCGACTACTTCACCACCACCATCACCGTCCTCGACCGGCTCGACCTCGGTCTGAGCGACGTCCACGACGCCACCCTGCGCGACGCCTACCAGACGCTGCAGATCCTCGGCAACGCCAAGGAGTTCACCGGGGAGGAGCGCGCCATCGTGCTCGGCTCGGTGCGCGCCGGGCAGTTCAAGGGCGACGACTACAGCCGGTTCATGGAGATCCGGGCCGGCCGCCTCGCCGCCCTCGACGCCTTCCCCCGCTCGGCCTCCGACGCCCAGCAGCGGCGCCTGGACGCGGCCATGAGCACCCCGGACGCGGAGCGCATGCTGGCGTACGAGAGCACGGCCGTGCACGGCGGCGGCAGGCTGAAGTGGAGCGACATCCCGCCCATGCAGTGGTGGGACGCGACGACCGCCACCATCAACGGGCTGCGGGACGTCCAGGTCTCCCTGGGCGCCGACGTCGAGAACCGGGCCGCCGCCCTGGAGGGCACCGCCCAGCGCGATCTGCTCCTCTTCCTGCTGCTCGCCCTCGGCACCGTCGCCGCGCTCGGCGCGCTCGCCCTGGACTGTGTACGGTCCGTCTCCGCGCCGCTGGCCGAACTCGCCCAGCAGGCCCGGGAGACCGCAGGGCAGCGGCTGCCCGAGGCCGTCGCCGCCGTCCAGGACGGCTCCTCGGGCGAGAGCCCCGAACCGCCCGCCCCGCTCGCCGTCTCCGTCCGGGCGGGCGCCGAGGTCAAGGAGGTCGCCGAGGCCTTCGACCGGGTACAGCGCGCCGCCTACGACCTCGCCACCGAACAGGCCGTGCTGCGCCGCAACGCCACCGACTCGCTGGTCAGCCTCGGCCGCCGCAACCAGAACCTGGTGCGCCGCCAGATCGGCTTCATCAACAAGCTGGAGCACGAGGACGCCGACCCCGCGACCCTCGCCAACCTCTTCGAACTGGACCACCTCGCCACCCGTATGCGCCGCAACGCCGAGAGCCTCCTCGTCCTCGCCGGGGAGTCCAGCCCCCGCCCCTGGTCCACCCCGCTGACCATCACGGACGTGCTGCGGGCCTCGCTCGCCGAGGTCGAGGAGTACCGCCGGGTCACCCTGCGCCGGGTCGAACCGGCCCACCTCGCCGGCTCGGTCGTCGCCGAGGTCGCGCACCTCCTCGCCGAGCTGATCGAGAACGCGCTGAGCTTCTCGCCGCCGGACTCGGACGTGGAGATCGAGGGCCGCCGCACCAGCGCCGGCTACCTGGTCGCCATCGTCGACCACGGACTGGGCATGGACGCGCAGGCGATCGCCGAGGCCAACGTACGGCTCTCCGGCACCGCCAGCTTCATGGCCGAACCGACCCGGTTCCTCGGCCACTTCGTGGTCGGCGCGCTCGCCCGCAAGCGCGGGATCGAGGTGCGGCTGGGCGAGGCACCGGCCGCCGGTGTGGTCGCCCGGGTGCTCATCCCGGTCAACCTGCTCACGGAAGCCACGGCGGCCACGGCGGCCGTGGCCGCCCCCCAGCAGGCCGCGACCGCCGGGCAGCGGGCCGTACCGGCCTCGCGCAAGGAGCCCGACGAGGTGCAGCTCGTCGCCGTCGCCGCCGAGGCCGGGCCCGAGCAGCAGCAGAAGAAGGGGACCTCGGCCGCCCGCACCCGCAACGGGCTCGTCAAGCGGCCCCAGCGCAGCGCGATCGCGGACGCCGTCAGCGAGACCGACCGGACCGACCGGCCGGCGCCCGCCGGACCCACGCCCCAGCGCAGCCCCGAGGAGATCTCCGGGATGCTCTCCACGCTGCGCAGCGCGCACATGCGGGGCGGGATCAGTGTGGAGAAGGAGAAACGGGAGAAGGAAGCGGCCCACGGGAGTGACGTGAAGAGCCAGGGCGACGTGAAGAGCGAGGGCGATGTGAAGGGCGAGGGTGAAGCCAAGTGACCACCGTCGACACCCCCAACGACTCGCGGACCTTCAACTGGCTGCTCGCGAACTTCGTCAAGTCCACCGACGGGGTACGGGACGCCGTCGCCGTCTCCTCCGACGGGCTGCTCATCGCCGTCTCGGACGGGCTCGGACGTACCGAGGCCGACCATCTCGCGGCGATCGTGTCCGGCCTGTCGTCGCTCGCGCGCAGCGCGTCCAAGCGGTACAGCTTCGACGGGGTCAAACTCATCATGATCGAGATGGGGCGCGGCTTCCTGCTGGTCTCCGCGATCCGGGACGGCAGCTGTCTCGGTGTCCTCGCCGACTCCAGCGGTGAACTCGGCCTGGTCGGCTACGAGATGGCGGTGCTCGCGGAACGGGCCGGGGACCTGCTGACGCCGACGCTCATCGCCGATCTGCGGCAGGCGCTGCCCCGGTGAACGGGGAGCAGCCCAGGGACGTAGAACCCGAGGACACGTCCTTCGTACGGCCGTTCATCATCACCGGCGGGCGGGCCGAGCCGCTCCAGTCCGATCTGCGGCTGGAGACGCTGGTGGTGGCCGTCGGTACACCGGACGAGTCGCTCGCGTTCGAACGGCGGCACATCGTGGCGGTGTGCGCACAGCCGACGACGGTCGCCGAGGTGGCGCACCGGGTCGGCGTTCCCCTCGGAGTCGCCAAGGTGCTGATCTCCGACCTCGTCGTCGCCGGACAGCTCGCCTGCCGGCAACCCGCGGAGCTGCCGCTCCAGATGCTCGAAAGGATCAGGGACCATGTCCGGGCGCTCTGACAGGGTCGTGCCGCTCGCCGTGAAGATCGTGGTGAGCGGAGGACTCGGGGTCGGCAAGACGACGTTCATCGGCGCGATCTCGGAGATCGAACCGCTGGACACGGAGGCGGCGATCACCCAGGTGTCGGTGGGCATCGACTCCCTCGCCGGGGTCGAGTCCAAGACGACGACCACCGTGGCCCTCGACTTCGGCCGGATCACGCTGGATCCGTCCATCGCGCTGTATCTGTTCGGGACTCCCGGGCAGGACCGGTTCTCGTTCCTGTGGGACGACCTGGTGGAGGGCGCGCTGGGCACGGTGGTCCTCGCGGACACACGCCGGATCGAGGACTGCTTCCCCGCCGTCGACTACTTCGAGGCCCACGGGGCGCCCTTCGTCCTCGCCGTGAACCGCTTCGACGGCGCCGAGCGGTTCGAACTGGAGGAGGTCCGGGAGGCGTTGGGCCTGAGGGCCGATGTTCCGGTACTGGAGTGCGATGCGCGGGAGCGCGGGTCGGTTCGGGATGTGCTGGGCGCGCTGATGGACCGGGTGATCGGGGTGAGGTCCGGGTCGTCGAGGAAGAGGGCGATGGCTGTGCGCTAGTCGCCGTGGGGCGCGGGGTGTGTGGCGAGTGCGGGTTGTGTCTGGTTGCTCGCGCCCACGCGGCGGAGCCGCATATCTGTGCAGCCCCGCGCCCCTTCGGGGCGCGTGAATCCGGCGTCTGTTTTTGGGTGCGGGGCGCGAGGGGAGGGGTGCGCGTGTGAAGGCGGAGAGTGAAGCGCGAGGAAGAACGCGAAGAGTCCCCGCCGTCGGCGGGGCGCGCAGGGGGTCAGCTCAACAGGAACAGGACCACACTCGACCGAAGTCGATGTGGGAGCGGGTGACCAGCCACTGCTGCGGATGCATGGGCCAAGTGGAACAGGTCTCCGGTTTTCCGTCAACTGACATGAGACGCACCGCTCACACTCTGGACAACCTTGACAGTGAGGGGAAACGGCACCGTAGAGTCGACGGACGGCCCTGCTGAGGGGCTCGGCCGTAAGAGCGCCGCGCGACGGCGCTCCGTGTGAAGGCATCCACCGCACCCACCGTGCTCGATTGAGCTGTCACGGAGCCTTCGTATGTCATCCGGCACCCTCGCCTCAGCCCCCGCCGTCCCCCGTATACCCGAGCACGCCGTCTCCTCGATGGAGACGGCCCGATGAAGCCCCAGCTGGTGATCGTGGGGGCCGGGCCGCGGGGGACCGGTCTCCTGGAGCGCATCGCCGCCAACGCGCCCGAGCTGTACGCCGGTTCGGGCCTCGACATCCATCTGGTCGACCCGCATCCACCGGGCGCGGGACGCATCTGGCGGGCCGCCCAGTCGCCGCTGCTGTGGATGAACTCGCATGCCGAGGACGTCACCATGTTCACCGACGAGACGGTGACCATGGCGGGGCCGGTACGCGAGGGCCCCACCCTGCACGAGTGGGCCGGCCTGGCCGGCACCACCTTCGCCGACCGGCAGATCCAGGGCCACTACCTGCGCCACGTCTACGACCGGGCCGTCGCCGATCTGCCGGACGGCATCACCGTCCACCACCACCCGCGCCGCGCCCTGCGGGTGAGCGGGCCGCGCGAGGGACGCCAGCAGGTCTGGCTGGAGGGCCGCCCGCGCCCGCTCCTCGCCGACCTGGTCGTCCTCGCCCTCGGTCACCTGGACGCCGAACTCGACCCGGAACAGGCCGCGTTGGCCGCGTACGCCGACGCACACGGCCTGGTCCACCTGCCGCCCGACTTCACCGCCGACAGCGACCTGTCCGCACTGCGGCCCGGCGAACCGGTGCTCGTCCGGGGGTTCGGTCTCGCCTTCGTCGACCTGATGGTCCTGCTCACCGAGGGCCGGGGCGGGCGGTACGACGGTGACACCTATGTGCCGTCCGGGCGGGAACCGGTGCTGTACGTCGGGTCGCGGCGCGGGGTGCCGTACCACTCGAAGATCGGTTACGACTGGACCGGCGAACGTCCGCCGCTGCCCCGCTTCTTCGGGCCCGACGAGGTCGCCGAGCTGCTGGCCAGGCCGGGCGGCTTCGACTTCCGGCGGGACGTGTGGCCGCTGGTGGCCAAGGAGTTGGGGTTCGCCCACTACCACCGGCTGTTCACCGTCCATCCCGAGCGGACGGCGGTCGCCTGGCGCGACTTCGAGGAGAAGTACGCCGCCGCCGAGGGGGACGCCGAGCTGCGGGCGCTGGCCGCAGCCGCCGTACCCGACCCGGCCGACCGGCTCGATCTCACGGCGCTGGACCAGCCGCTGGACGGGGTGCGGTACGGCTCGCACGAGGAGTTCCAGGAAGGGCTGCGTGAGTACGTCGAGGCCGATCTGGGGCGCCGGCACGACCCCGGGTACAGCCCCGACCTGGCGGTGTTCCTCGGACTGCTCTCCGTCTACGGGCAGTTGGTCCGGCTCGGGAACATCGGGCCCTGGTGGCACGGGTTCTTCAGCTATCTCGCCTCCGGGCCGCCCGGCCCCCGGCTGCGGCAGCTGCTCGCGCTGTCCCGGGCGGGGGTGCTGAAGTTCGTCGGCGCCGGGATGACCGTGGCGGCGCAGGACGGCGTGTTCCGGGCGTCCGCCGACACCGTGCCCGGGTTCGTCGTGGAGGCGCGGGCCCTTGTCGAGGCCCGGCTGCCCGAACCGACCGTGGGACGGGCCCGGGACGCGCTGCTGCGCGAGTTGCAGGGCGACGGGGCCGCCGAGACGCCCGACGGGCTGCTCCGGGTGGACCCCGCCGACGGGCGGATCCTCGACGGGGGCGGGCGTCCGCATCCCCGGCGGTTCGCGCTCGGGCCGTTCACCGACGGCCGTACGCCCGGCGCGTTCACCCGGCCGCGCACCGGAGGGCCCGCGTTCCGGCAGAACGACGCCACGGCGCGCACCGCACTGGTCTTCCTGCGCGAGCTGGCGGACCGGGCCGCCGCGTAGTCCGTCGCCGTCCGGTCCCGGTGTTTCTGTCCAAGGTGCTGTGAGGAGGAGGGGTTTGCGGATGTCTTTCGGAGAGGTTGGTGCCTTATGACCGGCTCGTACGGCCGGGGGCTGTTGCATCTGGCCGCCGCCGTGGACCAGGTCGGCGCGTTCGACGAGGAGCGTCACATCGAACTGGTACGGCTCGCCGAGAGCGGGAGGCTGGACTTCGTGACGCTCGACGGACGGTTCGGATGGGCGGAGACCGACGCGCTCGCCGTGCTGGCTCAGGTGGCCCCGGCCACCCGGCGGATCGGGCTGGTGCCGGTGGGGACGTCCCCCCGGACCACCGTCGCCCACCTCGACCAGGCCGGTCTGGGCCGGGTCGGCTGGTGGAGCGACGGGAGTGACGAGAGCGACGGGAGCGACGCTCCGGGTCCCTCGCAGGGGTACGCGGTGCGGGTGGCCGACGCCACCGAGGGGACCGCCCGGCGGACCGTGGCCCGGTACGCCGATGTCGCCGTCGTGCGGGCCGCGAGCTCCGCGCAGGCCGCCGCCGTACGGGACGAACTGCGGGCGGGGGCCGCGGCGGCGGGCCGGGATCCGGACGCACTGCGGGTGCTGGTGAGCCTCATGGTGGATCTGGGCGACGGGGAGCGCGCGGCCGAGCCGGGGCACGGCGGCGGTGGGCCCCGGCAGACGGTCCAGGGCCCGGTGTACCGGGGCGGTCCCGTCGATCTGGCGGAACTCATCGCCACCTGGCACGGCGAGGGCGCCACCGACGGCTTCCACCTCGTCCCCGCCGAGCCGCGCCGGGACCTGGAACGGCTGGTCAACGGCACCGTGGCGCTGCTCCAGCACCGCGGCCTGTTCCGCACCTTCTACCCGGGCAGCACCCTGCGCGAGCACCTTGGTCTCTCCCGGCCCGCCGACCGGTTGGCGGCGCCGTGAAACACCGGGGGACGCCCGGCTGTTACGGACTGGGTGAGCGCAGGGGGAAAGACATGATGCGGATCATGAAGAGAACCGTGAAAGGACTGATCGTATGACCGCGGACGCGTTCGAGGACTGGAAGCGCTGGCACGAACACCGCGTGGAGACCGTCTCGGACCCCTACGGACCGCTCGCGCTGGTCGGCACCCACTGGATCGAGGACCATGCGGACGGCCGGCTTCCCGGCGTCCCCGGTGTCTGGGTGCTCGACGGCGATGCCGTCGTGCTCACCGCGGTGGCGGCCGACGGCCTGGCCGTGGACGGCGAGCCCTTCGCCGGTGAGATCCGGCTCGACGCCGACCGCGAACCGGCGGCCCGGGTCACGCTCGGCGAGCGCCGGCTGGTCGTGCTGATCCGCGAGGGCGTCTGGGGCGTACGGGACTACGACCCGGCCGCCGGGACGCGCCGCGCCTTCCGGGGCATCGACGCCGTCCCCTACGACCCGGACTGGTCGGTGCCGGGGCGCTTCACGCCGTACGACGAGCGGAGCACCGTCCGCGTCCCCACCGCGGACGGAGTGGAGCGCGGGCTCGCGCTCGCCGGGGAGCTCACGTTCACGGTGGCGGGCGAGGAGCGGACACTCCGGGTCGCCGAGCAGGCCGACGGGCGGCTGTGGGCGGTGTTCGCCGATGCCACCAGCGGCCACAGCAGTTTCCGGTTCAGGTTCCTCTATTCGGCCGCCCCGGCCGCCGACGGTTCCACCACCATCGACTTCAACCGCGCGCAGCTGCCGCCGTGCGCCTTCGCGGACCACTTCATCTGCCCCTTCCCGCCGCCGGGCAACACGCTCGGTATCGCGGTCGAGGCAGGGGAACGCCGGCTGGGCTGAGGGACACGACGGGAGACACCCGGAACGAGATCGCACAAATTCACCACAGTTCACTCACAGTCGCACGGCCGAAAGGCACTCTTGCGGCCACCTGCCGTTCGCCCGAATACTCCCCCACAGCGCTTGTCAGGGGCATTGCGTGTTCGGAATCCGGGCGTTCACCCCTGGCTGCGCCTCACGGGCCCCGACCCCACGCGGGCCCCCGACTTCCCCTGGGAGGGAACGACAAGTGAGGATCAAGCGCACGACCCCCCGCAGCGGTATCACGAGACGGACCCGGCTGATCGCCGTGGGCACCGGTTTCCTGGCCGCGGCAGCGTTCGCCGTCCCCACCGCGAACGCGAGTGACGCTCACACCTTCAGCGCGACCCAGTTGAAGGCCGTGAACAGCTCCGTTCTGAAGGCGGACATCCCCGGCACCGCCTGGTCCGTCGACAGCAAGACCGACCGTGTCGTCGTCACCGCCGACTCCACGGTCTCCAACGCCGAGATCGCCAAGATCAAGCGGCAGGCGGGCGCGAACTCCGGCGCGCTCACCATCAAGCGCACCCCCGGCACCTTCAAGAAGCTGATCACCGGCGGCGACGCCATCTACGGCGGCGCCTACCGCTGTTCGCTCGGCTTCAACGTGCACAGCGGCAGCACGTACTACTTCCTGACCGCCGGGCACTGCGGTGAGGTCGCCTCGACCTGGTACAGCAACTCCGGCCACACCACGGTCCTGGGCACCAACGTCAGCTACAGCTTCCCGACGAACGACTTCGCGCTGGTGCAGTACACCAACTCCTCGATCGCACACCCGAGTGCGGTCGGCAGCCAGACCATCTCCAGCGCGGCCACGCCCAGCGTCGGGACGACGGTGTACCGCCGCGGTTCGACCACCGGCACCCACAGCGGCCGGGTCACCGCGCTCAACGCCACCGTCAACTACGGCAGCGGTGACATCGTCTACGGCATGATCCAGACCACGGTCTGCGCCGAGGGCGGCGACAGCGGCGGCCCGCTCTACGGCGGTTCCGTGGCCTACGGTCTGACCTCCGGCGGCAGCGGCGACTGCACCTCCGGCGGTACGACCTTCTTCCAGCCGGTCACCGAGGCGCTGAGCTACTACGGCGTGAGCGTCGGCTGACGATCCACACGGATCAGCTCCCGGCAGTGGCCCCCGTACGCAACCGGCGTACGGGGGCTCCCCTTTGACCGGGGGCGGGGTTACCGTCAAAGGATCCTGGAAGTCACCCCTTGGGGGACGGCATGGTCGAGGCGCTGGTGGCGGCGGGAGCCGCTCTCGTGTCCGTCGGAGCGGTCTACGCGCTGGCCGCGGCACGGGTCGTCAGACAGTACGAGCGGGGCGTGGTGTTCCGCCTCGGCCGGCTCCGGCCGGAGGTGCGCGGACCCGGGTTCACCATGGTGGTCCCGTTCGTGGACCGGCTCCAGAAGGTCAACATGCAGATCGTCACGATGCCCGTGCCCGCGCAGGAGGGCATCACCCGGGACAACGTGACCGTACGGGTCGACGCCGTCGTCTACTTCAGGGTGACCTCGCCCGCCGAGGCGGTCGTCCGGGTCGAGGACTACCGGTTCGCGGTCTCGCAGATGGCGCAGACCTCGCTCAGGTCCATCATCGGCAAGAGCGAGCTGGACGACCTGCTGTCGAACCGTGAAAAGCTCAACCAGGGCCTGGAGTTGATGATCGACAGCCCGGCCGTGGAGTGGGGTGTCACCATCGACCGCGTCGACATCAAGGACGTCTCGCTGCCCGAGACCATGAAGCGGTCCATGGCCCGGCAGGCCGAGGCCGACCGGGAGCGCCGGGCCCGGGTCATCAACGCCGACGCCGAACTGCAGGCCTCCAAGAAGCTCGCGGAGGCCGCCAAGGAGATGTCGGAACAGCCCGCCGCGCTGCAACTGCGGCTGCTGCAGACGGTGGTGGCGGTCGCCGCGGAGAAGAACTCGACCCTGGTGCTGCCGTTCCCGGTGGAGCTGCTGCGGTTCCTGGAGCGGGCGCAGCAGCAACTGCCCCCGGCGGCAGGGCCTGATGGTGCGGGCGGGTCGGCAGGGGCCAATTCCGGCCAGGGGTAGAGGTCACTGTTCGCCGATAGTTACTCGCACGTAGTGTTTGCAGTGCGAATCCTCCTGGAGTGACTGTGAACGGCTCGGGCACCGGGGGCGCACAACATCCGCGCACGCGCGTCCTGAAGTCGACCTTGTGTGCTCCCTGTGGGTCTCGGAATAGTAGGCGCCCGTCAACCAGCCTTCCGGTCCCAGAGGTCCCCACAACCTTACGGACCGACCCCCCACAGGAGGACGCGAGTTGAAGCACCGACGCATACCCGGGCGCCGGGCGGTCATGGCGGGCGCGGGCATAGCCGCGCTCGTCGCCGCCGGAGTGACCTTCCAGACTGCGAACGCGAGCGAGCCCGCCAAGGCCGCCCTGCCGCAGATCCTGTCCGCCCCGGCGGCCGGAAAACTCGCCTCGACGCTCGCCGCCGACCTCGGCACCGACGCGGCCGGCACGTACTACGACGCGCAGTCGAAGAACCTCGTCGTCAACGTGCTCGACGACACCGCCGCGAAGGCCGTCGAGACGGCCGGGGCCAAGGCGAGACTCGTCGCCAACTCCCTCGCCGAACTCGACGGCGCGCGCACCACGCTGAAGCAGGACGCCACCATCCCCGGCACCTCGTGGGCGACCGACCCGGTCGGCAACAAGGTCGTCGTCACCGCCGACAGGACGGTCACCGGGGCCGCGCTGACCAAGCTCGCCAAGGTCGTCGACCGGCTCGGCGAGAAGGTCGAACTGCGGCACTCGAAGGGGGAGTTCAAGCCCTTCATCGCCGGCGGCGACGCGATCAGCGGCTCGGGCGGGCGTTGCTCGCTCGGCTTCAACGTGGTCAAGGGCGGCCAGCCGTACTTCCTGACCGCCGGGCACTGCACCCAGGCGATCTCCACCTGGTCGGACTCCTCCGGCAACGTGATCGGCCAGAACGCCCAGTCCAGCTTCCCGGGCACCGACTTCGGCCTGGTCAAGTACACCTCCGGCGTGGACCACCCGAGCGAGGTCGACCTCTACAACGGCTCCACCCAGAAGATCACGGGTGCGGCCGAGGCGACCGTGGGCATGAAGGTGACCCGCAGCGGTTCCACGACCCAGGTCCACGACGGCACGGTCACCGGTCTCAACGCCACGGTGAACTACTCCGAGGGCACGGTGAGCGGGCTCATCCAGACCGATGTGTGCGCCGAGCCCGGCGACAGCGGCGGCTCGCTCTTCTCGGGCAGCAGCGCGATCGGCCTGACCTCCGGCGGCAGCGGCGACTGCACCTCCGGCGGGGAGACGTTCTTCCAGCCGGTGACGAAGGCGCTGTCGGCCACCGGGACCCAGATCGGCTGACGCACGCGGTAATCCCGCGCGGCCCCGCCCCTCCGAGGGGGGCGGGGCTTTCGCGTGCTCCGGGGCAGGGGCGGCATCGATGGCCCGGGTATGCCCCATGGCCCAGGTCGGCGGGCGTTTCCGCAGGCGAGGAGCGTTCGAACAGGTCTCGTACATACGTTCGAGAATAGAGGTATGGTGGGGGTGGGGAAGTTGGGAACTGATGTTCGATAGTTCTGTTCGGGCAGTCCTGCGGGGCTCATGAGTGCGGGAGGTGCGGATGCCGGGCTTCACCCATCTGCACACCGTCTCCGGGTACTCCCTGCGCTACGGCGCCTCGCACCCGGAACGGCTCGCCGAGCGTGCCTCCGAGCGGGGCATGGACGCCCTCGCCCTCACCGACCGAGACTCCCTCGCCGGTGCCGTCCGCTTCGCCAAGGCCGCCGCCAGGGCCGGTGTCCGCCCGCTCTTCGGGGTGAACCTCGCGACCGTTCCGGCGGAGGCGCTACGACAGGAGAAGCGCCGTGCCCCGGTCCGCGGTGGTGCCTTCATCGACGAGTCGACACCCCGGGTCACCTTCCTCGCCCGCGACGGCGCCCGGGGCTGGGCCGACCTGTGCCGCCTGGTCACGGCGGCGCACCGGAGCGAGGGCACCCCCCTGCTGTCCTGGCCCGACAACCACGGCGACGGTCTGACCGTGCTGCTCGGACCCGGGTCGGACGTGGGGCGTGCCCTGGCCGCCGGCCGCCCCGACCGCGCCGCGAGGCTCCTCGCCCCCTGGCGCGAGGTCTACGGCGACGCCCTCCGCCTGGAAGCCGTCTGGCACGGCCGCACGGGGACCGGACCCGGCTCCCTGCGGCTGGCCGCCCGTACCGTCGGTTTCGCCGCCGAGCAGCGGATCCGCCCGGTGCTCAGCAACGCCGTCCGCTACGCCGACCCCGGCCAGGGCCCGGTCGCCGACGTCCTGGACGCGGCCCGCCGCCTGGTGCCGATCGACCCGACGAAGGAGCTGGACTCCGGGGAGGCCTGGCTCAAGGACGCGTCCGCGATGTTCCGGGCGGCCGAGCGGATCGTGGAGGCCGCGGGCTACCGGCGCGACACCGCCCACCGGCTCCTCGAACAGACCCGGGCGGCGGCCGCGGAGTGTCTGGTCGACCCCGAGGACGACCTCGGCATCGGCACCGTCCACTTCCCCGAACCGCACCTCGTCGGCGCCGGCCGGCGCACCGCCCAGCGGGCGCTGGCCTCCCGGGCGGCGGCCGGGATGGTGCTGCGCGGCTACGCGGGCAACCATGCCTACTGGGAGCGGATGCACCACGAGCTGGACATCATCGCCCACCACGGCTTCGCCTCCTACTTCCTGACGGTCGCCCAGGTCGTGGACGACGTGAAGCGGATGGGCATCCGGGTCGCCGCACGCGGCTCCGGCGCGGGCTCCCTGGTCAACCACCTCCTCGGCATCGCCAACGCCGACCCGGTCGAGCACGGGCTGCTGATGGAGCGCTTCCTGTCCAGGGAACGGGTGGTGCTGCCCGACATCGACATCGACGTGGAGTCGGCGCGCCGCCTGGAGGTCTACCGGGCGATCATCGGCCGGTTCGGCGAGGAGCGGGTCGCGACCGTCTCCATGCCGGAGACCTACCGGGTCCGGCACGCCGTCCGGGACGTGGGCGCGGCCCTGTCCATGGACCCGGCCGACATCGACCGCATCGCCAAGTCCTTCCCGCACATCCGCGCCCGCGACGCCCGGGCCGCACTGGAGGAACTGCCCGAACTGCGGGAGCTGGCGGGGGAGAAGGAGAAGTACGGCCGGCTCTGGGAACTGGTCGAAGGTCTTGACGCCCTCCCGCGCGGAATCGCCATGCACCCCTGCGGAGTGCTGCTCTCCGACGCCTCCCTGCTCTCCCGTACGCCGGTCGTGCCGACCAGCGGCGAGGGGTTCCCCATGTCGCAGTTCGACAAGGAGGACGTGGAGGACCTCGGGCTGCTCAAGCTCGATGTGCTGGGCGTGCGGATGCAGTCGGCGATGGCGCACGCGGTCGCCGAGGTGGCACGGGCGACGGGCGCCAGGATCGACCTGGACTCCGTGCCGCCGGGCGACCCGTCGACGTATCGACTCATCCAGTCCGCCGAGACGCTGGGCTGCTTCCAGATCGAGTCGCCGGGCCAGCGGGACCTGGTGGGGCGGTTGCAGCCGGCCACCTTCCACGACCTGGTCGTCGACATATCGCTGTTCCGGCCGGGGCCGGTCGCCGCCGACATGGTGCGGCCGTTCATCGAGGCGCGGCACGGACGGGCCCCCGTCCGGTACCCGCACCCCGACCTGGAGGAGGCGCTGAAGGGGACGTACGGGGTCGTCGTCTTCCACGAGCAGATCATCGACATCGTCGCCGTCATGACCGGCTGCGGGCGGGGGGAGGCCGACCGCGTGCGGCGCGGGCTGTCCGACCCGGAGTCGCAGGGGCGGATCAAGGTGTGGTTCGCGCAGCACTCGACGGCCCGCGGCTATGACGCGGAAACGATTCAGCGGACCTGGGAGATCGTCGAGGCGTTCGGGTCGTACGGCTTCTGCAAGGCGCACGCGGTGGCGTTCGCCGTACCGACGTACCAGTCGGCGTGGCTGAAGGCGCACCACCCGGCTGCCTTCTACGCCGGGTTGCTCACGCACGACCCCGGGATGTACCCGAAGCGGCTGCTGCTGGCGGACGCGCGGCGGCGCGGGGTGCCGATCCTGCCGTTGGACGTGAACAGGTCGGCGGTCACACACCGGATCGAACTGGTGTCTGATTCTCCGTCGGTGTGGGGGCTGCGGCTGGCCCTCTCCGACGTGCACGGCATCAGCGAGGCCGAGGCGGCCCGGATCGCGGACGGGCAGCCGTACGCCTCGCTGGTGGACTTCTGGGAACGGGCGCGCCCGAGCCGGCCCCTCGCGCAACGACTCGCCCAGGTCGGTGCGTTGGACGCCTTCGGCGCCAACCGCCGTGACCTGCAACTGCACCTCACCGAGCTGCACCGGGGCGCCCGGGGCGCGGGTGGCGGCCAACTCCCTCTGGCGGGCGGCCGGAAGACGGCGCCGGCCGGACTCCCGGACCTGACCTCCGCCGAGAAGCTGAGCGCCGAACTCGGCGTGCTGTCGATGGACACCTCACGCAATCTGATGGACGACCACCGGGTCTTCCTCAAGGAGCTGGGCGTGGTGTCGGCACGGCAGCTGCGCGAGACCCGGCACGGGGAGACCGTGTTGGTGGCCGGGGCCAAGGCGGCCACCCAGACCCCGCCGATCCGGTCCGGCAAGCGGGTCATCTTCACCACCCTGGACGACGGCACCGGCCTGGTCGACCTGGCCTTCTTCGACGACTCGCACGACGCCTGCGCACACACCGTCTTCCACTCCTGGCTGCTGCTGGTGCGCGGGGTGGTGCAGCGGCGCGGCCCGCGCAGCCTCAGCGTGGTCGGCTCGGCCGCCTGGAACCTCGCCGAACTCGTCGAACTGCGCGCCGAGGGCGGCTTGGACGAGGTGGCGGCCCGGCTGGCGGAGTCGGCACCGGCTCCCGAGGGCCAGGCCGGTGACGGGGTGCCGGCCGGGGACCCGACGCACGGTCGCCGTATCCACCTGTCGACCGGATACGAACTGCACCCGTGGGCCGATCTGCGCCCCGCGGGTGGGGAGGCCTCACAAGGGCCTTCCAAGGCAAGGAAGTTGTGGCACCAGAGTCCGGGGAGTGCGGGATGACCATCCTCTGCGTACGTTTCCAGCTGCCGCCGATGTACGAGGCCGCCCTGCCTGGACTGCTCGGGCTGTTGGAGGAGTTCACCCCGGTCGTCGAGGCCCTGCCACCCGACGGGGCGCTGGCCGATCTGCGGGGCGCCGAGCGCTACTTCGGGCGCAGCGCGGTCGAGTTGGCGTCGGTGATCCGGGTCCGCGCCCTCGCGCTGCACGGCGTCGACTGTGTGATCGGCGCCGGCCCCGGCCCGATGCTGGCCCGGGTGGCGCTGGGCGCGGCCCGGCCCGGGGTGACCTGCGAGATCCCCGCCGACCCGGAGGGCATCGCCGAGTTCCTCGCGGACCGGCCGGTGACCGCGCTGCCCGGGGTCGGCACGGCGACGGCCCGCACCCTGTGCGAGTACGGCCTGGACACCCTCGGCCTGGTCGCCGCCGCACCGCTCTCCACGCTCCAGCGGCTGATCGGCGCGAAGGCGGGCCGCGAACTGCGCGAGAAGGCGAACGGCGTCGACCGCGGCCGGGTCGTCCCGAACGCGGTCAGCCGCTTCCTGGCCACGGAACGCCCCTTCGAGCTCGATGAGCTGGACCCGGACCGGCACCGCCGTGCCCTGCTCTCCGCAGCCGAGGAACTGGGCGCCCGGCTGCGCGCCCTGGAGAAGGTCTGCGGCACCCTGACCCTCACCGTCCGCTACGCCGACCGCTCGTCGACGACCCGCAGCCGCACCCTCAAGGAACCGACCGCGCATTCGTCGGCGCTGGCCAGGACGGCGTACGGCATGTACGACGCGCTCGGCCTGCAGCGCGCCCGGGTCCGTGCGCTCGTCCTGCGCGCCGAGGGGCTCACCCCCGCCGAACAGGCCTCCCACCAGCTCACCTTCGACCCCGTCGACGAGAAGGTCCGCCGTATCGAGGAGGTCGCGGACCGCGCGCGGGCCAAGTTCGGCCCGCGCGCGGTGATGCCGGGCACGCTGGCCGCGTAACCCCTCTTTCGTATACGTCAGTTGGCCCACGGCGGCACGATCCGGGTGCCGTCGGTCAGCTCTGCCTCCAGGCCGATGGAGGTGGTGACCCAGGAGAGCGCGGTGTGGTCGGTCGGGTTCTCGACGGCGAGGGTGGCGCCGGGGTTGATGATGACGGTGTCACCGGCCCGGATGCGGTCGGTGCGGCCGTCGAGGGTGATCAGCAGCTCGCCGACCAGCAGATGGAAGATCTCCTCCCGGGTGACGGTGTGCGCGGGGGCCCTGGTCCCGGCCGGTATCTCCCCGCGCCACGCGCACAGTTCCTTGCTGCCGGTGAGGGGAGTGGCGTACGAGACGAAGCGGGCGCCGTGGATCTCGTGGGTGGTGGCCTCGGCGGAGCGGATGACGGGCATGGGAGCCTCCGTTGGCGATTTGGTCAAGCTGCTTGACCATTCGAGGTCTATGGTCAAGCTGCTTGACCATCTGGTCAAGGGTGTTTCAATGCCTCGTGCAGAACTCCGAGGCCATGGCCCTGTCCGCAGCCCTGCTCGCCGCAGCCGGCGAGCTGACCCACCGCATCAACGAGGGTGTCGTCGCCCGTGGCTTCGAGGGGATGAGGCCCGCCCACGGCTTCGCCTTCACGCGGCTCGCTCCCGACGGGGCCACCGTCACCGAACTCGCCGCGCACCTCGGGGTGACCAAGCAGGCGGCGAGTCAGCTTGTCGACGAAGCCGTACGGAAGGGCTATGTGGAGCGGCGGCCGCATCCCGGGGACGCCCGGGCGCGGCTGATCGTGCTCACCGAGCGGGGCTGGGCCTGCACGCGGGCGGCGGAGGAGGCGGCCGCCGAGGTCGTGGGCGAGTGGGTCGAACTGCTGGGCGAGGGTGAAGTGCGCGTGTTGGGGCAGCGTTTGGCGCGGATCGCTCCCTATGGTCCGATCAGGCCTGCCTGGTGACGGTTCGTCAGGGGTTCGGTTGAGCCACTGGTTACCACTGGAAGTTTTTACTGACGCGTAACTTCACGCTTGCACTACTCGTCCGTAACTTGATGAGTGAACAGCATCCTCGTGATCCGGATCACAGGGCGTAAGGCCGTCGCATCCCCCTTGAGCCGCAAGGAGATCACACGATGCTGCCCTGGAAGCGAGTGCTCAGACCCCTGACCGCGCTGCTCGTAGCCGCCGCAGTCGCCACCGTTCCCGCCGCCACCGCCCATGCGTCCAGCGCCCCCAGCACCGGCTGGAACGACTACTCCTGCCGCCCCTCCGCCGCCCATCCCCGCCCCGTCGTCCTGGTCCACGGCACACTCGGCAACTCCGTCGACAACTGGCTGTCCCTCGCCCCGTATCTGGAGGACCGCGGCTACTGCGTCTTCTCCCTCGACTACGGCCAACTGGACGGCGTCCCCGTCTTCTACGGCCTCGGCCCCATCGACAAGTCGGCAGAGCAACTCTCCGCCTTCGTCGACAAGGTGCTCGCCGCGACCGGCGCCGCCAAGGCCGACCTCGTAGGCCACTCCCAGGGCGGCATGATGCCGCGCTACTACCTCAAGTTCCTCGGCGGTGCCGCCAAGGTGAACGCGCTCGTCGGCCTCGCCCCCGACAACCACGGCGCCACCCTCAGCGGCCTCACCAACCTGCTGCCGTACTTCCCCGGTGCCTCGGACCTGATCAAGGCCACCACCCCCGGCCTCGCCGACCAGATCCCCGGCTCCGCCTTCCTCACCAAGCTCAACGCGGGCGGCGACACCGTCTCCGGAGTGCACTACACGGTCATCGCCACCAAGTACGACGAGGTGGCCACGCCCTGGCAGAGCCAGTACCTGAGCGGTTCGGACGTCGACAACGTCCTGCTCCAGGACCTCTGCCCGCTCGACCTCTCCGAGCACGTGGCGATCGGGCTCTTCGACCGGATCGCCTTCCACGAGGTGGCCAACGCGCTCGACCCGGCCCACGCCACCGCCACCACCTGCGCGTCGGCGTTCAGCTGAGCCGCCGCCCGACTGAACGCCGCCGGGGCCTGTCCGACCTGAGCCGCCGGTCAGGCCCCGGAGTCCTGATCACCATGGGGGTGATCAGAAAGCTAGCCCCAAGAAACCGTGAAATCGCCTGCTGGGAGCGGGCGAAGGGGATCCTTATGGTCGCCTTAAGGGAGTGCTCAGGCTGCGCTGAGGTAACTAGCGTTCGCACTATGACGAACGACGAGATCCGGCCCGCCGGGGCCGCCGATGTGCCGGCCGTGAAGGCCGTGACCGATATGGCGTACCACCACTACATCGCGCGCATCGGGGTGGTGCCGCAGCCCATGGAGGCGGACCACATGGCGAATGTGGCCGCGGGCCGGGTGTTCGTCGTCGGGGACCCGGTGGTCGGGCTCGTCGTCATCGAGGCGCACGGGGACCATCTGTTCCTCGACAGCATCGCCGTCCACCCCGACGCACACGGCCAGGGGGTGGGACGGCGGCTGCTGGAGTTCGTGGACGCACGCGCGCGTGCGCTGGGCCTGTTCGAGGTCAGGCTCTACACCAACGCGCTGATGTGGGAGAACCGGGAGATCTACCAGAAGCTCGGTTACGAAGTCGTCGAGCGACGCGTGGACGGGCCGTACGACCGCGTCCACTATCGCAAGCGACTGGACTGAAGGGCGCGGGGGAAACCGGCGCGGTCAGCCGTCCGGCCACCAGGTGCGCGCGATGTCCTTTCGCACCTCGGGGCGTCCGCTGGGGCGCTCGTCCGCCTCTTCGCGGATCCGGCGGCTTTCGCTCTTCTTCAGGGGCCTCTGCACGGTTGTGCGGCGCATGGCTGCCTCCTTCAGCGCCTACCGAGTTCCGTGATGCCACGGAGATAGACGCTTTTGGTGAGAGTTCCTCATCGATGCCGGTCTGTCAGTGGCCGCAGTCACACGGACCCGCTGTCAGTGGCGGGTGTCACCCTTGGGGCATGACGAACGAAAGTGATCGGACGGTTGCGGTGAGTGTCGACTGGGATGCGGAGGCCGCCGGCTTCGACGAGGAGCCGGATCACGGGCTGCGCGCTCCCGAGGTGCGGCTGGCCTGGGCGGACCGGCTCCGGGCCTGGCTGCCCGAACGCCCCGCCGACGTGCTCGACCTGGGCTGCGGCACCGGCAGCCTGGCCCTCCTCGCCGCCGAGCAGGGCCACCGTGTCGCCGGGGTCGACAGCTCCCCGGCGATGGTGGAGCGGGCCCGGGCGAAGCTCGCCGGCCGTGACGCGGTGTTCCTGACCGGCGACGCGGCGGCACCGCCGGTGGGCGAGCGGCTCTTCGACGTCGTGCTGGTACGGCATGTGCTGTGGGCGCTGCCCGACCCCGCACGCGTGCTGCGGCACTGGCGCGGGCTGCTGCGGCCCGGAGGGCGGTTCGTGCTGGTGGAGGGCGTGTGGGGGACCGTCACCCCGGTCGGCATACCGGCCGAGCGGCTCACCGCCCTCCTGGCACCTCTCGCTGCGGACGTGCGCGTGGAGCGGCTGTCGGCACAGACGGTGCTGTGGGGGAAGGAGGTGAGCGACGAGCGGTACGCGGTGGTGGCGACGGTGTGACGACGCCGTCAGGACAGCAGAGCCGCGAAACCGCGGCCCTCGCGGGCCAGGGCCTCCAGGGTGTCCAGCGCGGCCGCGGCCGCAGCCGCGGCCGCCGGGTCCCGCTCCGCCAGCCCGCTCTCGGCGAACTCGTCCTCGTCCAGGCGCCGTACGTCCGTGCCGTCCGCGGAGCGCCACAGGTCGAGGTCGAGGTCCTCCACGACCAGTTCGCCGCCGGTGAGCGTCGCGGGGCGGGTGATGTCGCAGTACCAGCCCTTCAGCGTGCCGTCGGCGGCGCGGACCTCCTTCACCGCGTACCAGCGGTCCCGCCAGTAGAACTCGGTGAAGACATCGCCCTTCTCGAACCGGACGAAGCCGAAGTCGCGGGTCACGTCACCGGCCCAGGGCGCGCGTACGGCGATCCGGGTGCCGTCGTCGTGCAGCAGCCCGGCGGGATAACGGATCTTCGTGCGACCCGCCTTGACCAGGACGACGTCCACCGTGGCCGTCGGCTCAGCCGAGTTCGCGGACATACCTGACCTCCGTCGCGCAGATGTCGTACCCGAACCACTTGTTGATCGCCAGCATCGGGCCGTTGCCGCTGTCGTTGCCCGTGAACGCCTCCGTACAGCCGGCGGCGCGGGCGCGGTGCAGGGAGTCGTTCTTGGCGAGTTTGGCCAGGCCCCGGCCGCGGAAGGCACGGGCCGTACCCGTCATGACGGTGCCGTAGCGCGCGCCGCCGTCGGTGCGGGCCGCGCTGAACGCCGCGGGGCGGCCGTCCACCAGGACGACCGAGGTCAGCTCGTGGCTGAACAGCGGGTGCCGCCAGGTCTCCTCCAGCCACGCCTCGTAGTCGGAGAACTCGTAGCCGATGTCGCTCGGCTCGTCCGACATCGTCTCCGCGTCCAGAGCGAAGAACGGACGCGGATCGTCGGCGAAGTCGGCGCCGGTGCGGAGTTCGACGCCCGGGGGCGGGGTCCGGAGCGGCGGGAGCGTGCCCTGTGCGAGGTCCAGGCGGAGGAAGTGGGCGGAGCGGCTCGCGGTGTAGCCGCGCCGCTCGGCGAAGGCCCGGTTGGCCGGGGCGTCCAGCACCCAGGCGTACGACGTGGTCGCGCCCACCGCCGACAGGTGCTCCTCCGCCGTACGGACGAGGAGGGCGCCGGCGCCCCGGCCGGTGCGCTCCGGATGCACGTACACGTTGGCGAAGCCCTGGCCCGGCTCGGTGCTCTCGTGGGCCAGGCCGATCTGGGCCGTGCCGATGACCTCGCCGCCCTCCTCCGCGATCAGCTGGCGGAAGCGGGCGTCGGGGTGGGTGCGTGTCAGGTCGTGGACCAGGGATTCCGGGGTGAACAGCATGAAGGGGAGGGCGCGCTGCCGGACCCGTGCGAAGCCCTCGGCGTCGGACCGGACATCGGGGCGCAGGTCGCGCACGATCACTGTCATGGGGCGCACGCTATGCGGGACGGATGCGGGATGCCTCTCATTTTCCGGCAGGTGCGGGAGAATCGGGCCGTGACCTTGAAGATCCACATCGATGACAGCGCGCCGCCGTACGAGCAGGTACGGGCACAGATCTCCGAGCAGGCGCGGGGCGGGGTGCTGCCGGTGGGGTACCGGCTGCCGACGGTCAGGGGGCTGGCCGAGTCGCTGGGCCTGGCGGTGAACACGGTGGCCAAGGCGTACCGGGCGCTGGAGACGGACGGGGTGATCGAGACGCGGGGGCGCAACGGGACGTTCGTCGCGGCGGCGGGGTCGGCGGCGGAGCGGGAAGCTGCGGTCGCCGCGCAGGCCTATGCCGACCGGGTCCGGCGGCTGGGGTTGCCGGAGGAGGAGGCCCTGGCCGCGGTGCGGGACGCCCTGCGGGCGGCTTACGGGGGATAGGGAGTTGCCGGTCGGTTGCCGAGCAGGGCTCGGCACCGCCGGATCACGCCATGGCGGCTGATCGCCGTTGCGGCGGGAAGAGATCAAGCGACGGGGAAGCATCTCAGCCGATCGTGGTCGGCTCCGGCGTACGCGTCACCGTCAGTCCCGCGCGCTTCGCTGCCTGCCCGAATGCCACCGCGTCCCGTACCGCCGCTCCGGCCGGGTCGTTGTTGAAGTACGTGTAGATGTCGGCGCTCTCGGGGTATGCCGTGGCGATGCGGTCGATCCAGGTTTCCAGGGAGCGGCGGCCGTAGCGCGGCCAGGGTGTGGCCCGGCCCTCGTGGAAGCGGACGTAGGCCCAGTCGGTGGTGCGCCAGAGCGGGGTCATGGGGTGGGCCTGGATGTCGGCCCAGCACAGGGCCGCTCCCCGGGACTCCAGGACCTCGCGGGTCTGCCGTGTCCACCAGGAGTCATGGCGGGGTTCCACCGCGACGCGCGTGCCGCGCGGGAAGCACGCCAGGCACGCGTCCAGCAGGGCCGGGTCCGCCTTGAGCGTCGGCGGGAGCTGGACGAGGACCGGGCCCAGCCGGTCGCCCAGGCCCGCCGCGTGGGTCATCAGGCGGTCGACCGGCTCCCCGGGGTCCTTGAGGCGTTTGATGTGCGTGAGATAGCGGCTCGCCTTGACCGCGATCACGAAGTCCGCAGGGACCCGGTCCCGCCAGGACGCGAAGTTCTCCCTCGACGGGAGGCGGTAGAACGCGTTGTTCAGCTCCACCGTCGTGAAGTGCGCCGCGTACTCCTCCAGCCACAGCCGCACGGGCACATCGGCCGGGTACAGGACGCCCCGCCAGTCCTTGTACTGCCAGCCCGACGTTCCGATGAACAGGGGCATACCCCCATCAAAGCACTGCAGGTGCCGCCCTGCTCCAGGCGCTACAGGTACAGCCCCGCGTCCGCGCCCTCCCGGGCCCCCGGTACCGACGTCGGTGACGTGCCCCGGCGCAGTGCGTACAGCTCCGCCAGGGTCGCCCCGTCCCGGCCCACGGCATCCTCCCGGCCGACGGCCTCCCTGCCGAGCCAGTTCACCGCCTCGCGGTGGGTCAGCGGGCCCACCTCGATCCGGGCCAGGCAGCGGCCGGGGCGGACGACGGCCGGGTGCAGACGCTCCAGGTCCTCGTTGGTGGTGACGCCGACCAGGACGTTACGGCCCTGGCCGAGCAGGCCGTCCGTGAGGTTCAGCAGCCTCGACAGCGCCTGGCCCGCCGTGTGCTTGGCCTCGCCGCGGATCAGTTCGTCGCAGTCCTCGAGGAGGAGCAGCCGCCAGCGGCCCTTGCCGGCGCCGTCCTCCTCGCCGATCGCGATGTCCATCAGATAACCGACGTCGGAGAAGAGCCGTTCGGGGTCGAGGACGCAGTCCACCTGGCACCAGTCCCGCCAGGAGCGGGCGAGGGTGCGCAGCGCGGAGGTCTTGCCGGTGCCCGGCGGGCCGTGCAGGAGCAGCAGCCGGCCCGCGATGTCCTCCGGTGTCGTCTTCATCAGGCGGTCCATCGCGTCCGCCACCGGTGCCGTGTAGTTGGCGCGGACCTCGTCCCAGGTGCCGGCGGAGATCTGCCGGGTGGTGCGGTGCGGGCCGCGGCGCGGCGAGACGTACCAGAAGCCCATCGGCACGTTCTCCGGCTGCGGTTCCGGCTCGTCCGCCGCGCCGTCCGTCGCCTCGTTCAGCACCTTCGAGGCCAGCTCGGCGGTGGTCGCGGTGACGGTCACGTCCGCGCCCCGGTTCCAGCGGGAGACCAGCAACGTCCAGCCGTCGCCCTCCGCCAGGGTCGCGCTGCGGTCGTCGTCGCGGGCCACCCGCAGCACCCGCGCCTCCTTCGGCAGCAGGGTCGCCCCGGTGCGCACCCGGTCGATGTTGGCCGCGTGCGAGTACGGCTGCTCGCCCGTCGCGAAGCGGCCGAGGAACAGCGCGTCGACGACGTCGGACGGGGAGTCGGAGTCGTCGACGTTGAGCCGGATCGGCAGCGTCTCGTGCGGCTTGGCAGACATGCCGCCATGATCCGCCACCGGGGCCCGCAGCGCACCCGTTTTCCGAAGTGGGCGGGGAGTGTCGGGTGTGCACCGAGCTTCCGGAGTATCCGGAGTGCCCCCATCCCATACACCAGCACCTGTTACACAGCTGTCGATCCCCGATACCTGTCCCCGGGGCGATTTCCGCCATTAATGTTGTCCTTGATGGGACGTCATGGGTGGAATTCGGGGGCTCGGCGGTGGCGGCTCACCGCCCTGCTCGGTGTGGGCGTGGCCGCTCTCGCCCTGATCGTGGCACTGGTCAACACGCTTCCAGGGGGCGGCGGCACCGCGGGCACGACCCGCGACGGCGACAAGGTGCACGGCACCCCGGGCACCCCGCCGGACAGGACGGAGCCGTACGTGGGCTGGGGCTTCACCCACACCCAGTACAGCGCCGACGAGGGCAGCGGGACCGCCACCGAGCGGGTCGAGAGCCTGCTGGCCAAGGACGCCGGGATGCCGCAGGACCAGGCCATCATGGGCTGGGGCGCCGACAACCCCGAGCCGGTGAAGGGCCGTTACGACTTCGGCGCCCTGGACCGCCGGGTCGACTTCATGCGCAGGTCGGGCGGCACCCCGGTGATCACCCTGTGCTGCTCGCCGGACTGGATGAAGGGCGGCAGGGCCGGCGTCGACAACACGAACTGGAGCCAGGCCGCCCTGGAGACCGCGCCCACCCCCGACCACTACCAGGACTACGCGGACCTCGCCGCGACCGTCGCCAAGCGCTACCCGGACGTACGGCACTTCATCGTCTGGAACGAGTTCAAGGGCTTCTGGAACAACGCCAAGGGCCGCTGGGACTACGAGGGCTACACCGAGCTCTACAACCTCGTCTACAAGGCGTTGAAGGCCGTGAACAAGGACATCATGGTCGGCGGGCCGTACCTCGTCATGGACAGCTTCGACCCGCGCCAGACCGAGAACGCCTCCACCACCCTCAAGGGCGACTGGGGCGTCCTGGACCAGCGGGTCGTCGACGCCTTCGACTACTGGAACACCCACAAGGCGGGCGCCGACTTCGTGGTCGTCGACGGGTCCAGCTACACCAACGACGACGACCTGCTGCCCGACGAGTTCGCGGCCACGCGGAAACTGACGTACGTCAGCGAGTGGATACGGAAGCAGACGCACGACCTCCCGCTGTGGTGGGCCGAGTACTACGTCGAGCCGGCCGACGGCAACGACCGGCGCGACGGCTGGACCGAGGAGCACCGGGTCGCCGTCCAGGCCACCGGCATGATCGCCCTGGTCGAGGGCGGCGCCGACTCCGGCTTCTACTGGAACCCGGAGGACGAGAAGGGCGGCGACTGCCCCGGCTGTCTGTGGACGACGACCGACAGCGGGGACGGCGGGCGGGAACTGCCCATGTACGACCTGGTGTCGAGGTTCGGGAAGGCGTTCCCGCCGGGGACCACGTACGAGACGGTCTCCGTCGCCAAGGACGACGTACCCAACGTCCGCGTCCTCGCCAGTGACCGGACGATCCTGGTCGTCAACACCCTCGACCGGGCGATCAGCGCCCAGGTGGACGGCAAGCGGTTCGACATGCAGCCGTACGAGGTGAAGTGGCTCACCAGGTGAACCGGGAGAACCGGATGCACCGGGTGAGCCACTTCGGACCCCTCACCTGAGGTCAGTCACGCAGGCCAGTCACTTGAGGGTCAGGAACCGCTGCGCCAACGACGCCAGCAGCACCGCCAGCAGCGGCAGCGAGAACCAGAAACTGCCCTGCAGCAGACGGATCTGACGCACCCCGGGCCGTACCGCGACCCGGACCACCTCGCGTGCCGTCAGCAGCAGGATCAGTGCGACGGCGGCGAGACCGCCGATCACCGACCACGGCGTCCAGGTGATCCGCGGCCCGATCGGCCCCGGATCCGGCTTCGCGACCGCGCCCGCGGGCTGCTTGCGCAGCGCGTACATGGTCACGTCGTCGTTGACCAGGACCTTCGTCAGCCCCTGCCGGTTGTCCAGGTTCTCGACCAGCCGGCTCTCCCAGGTCGCCGAGTACCCGGCGTCCATCTGGAGATAGGTCACCTGACTCCTGTTGATCATCAGATAGGAGTTCGGGCCGGCGTCCTTGAGTGCCTTGACCAGGCTCGACACCAGGACCGGGTCGGTCGGCGCGAGCGTGGGCACGTAGTCGACCCGCTCCATGTCCTTCGCGCCCCACGGAATCGCCGGGGTGACGTCGTTGACCGTGTCGTTGCTCAGCCACAGCAGCCGTACCGTCGGCTTGTCGTGGGCGTAGACATAGTCCATGGCGGCGACCTCGCCGGGCCGTACCCGCTCGAAGGACTCGTTGCCCCAACGGGCCACCAGGAAGCCGCCCATGAGCAGCAGGCCCGCCAGCAGCGCGGCCACCGGGGCCAGACTGACCCGGTCCTTCTCGCGCTCCTTCTCGGTGGCACCGGTGCGCGGGAACAGGGCGAGCGCGGCGAGCAGGGCCGCGCCCGGCAGCGCGAACATGAAGACGCGCAGCGCCATCTCGCCGCCGTACGACTGCATGCCGAAGCCCAGGAACGGGACGAAGGTCAGGACCAGCAGGGAACGCTCGCGGTACCGGTGGAAGCGGCGGCGCCACCAGCCCCAGACCGCGAACGTCATCATGCTGCCGGCCAGCAGGACCCGGACGTACAGGACCAGTTTGTGGGTCGAACTGCCACCCTGGATACGGCCGGAGACGGACGTGGTGACATTGCTGCCGACCCCGCCGACGCCGCCGAACAGCTCGTTGAAGTGACCGGACCAGTACGGCTCGGCCATGAAGCCCAGCCAGACGGCCGCGACCACCCCGAACAGGATGGGCAGGCCGCGCAGTTCGGACCTGCCGATCAGGACCAGGGCGGCCAGTACGCCCAGCATCACGAACGGGGTGAGCTGGTGCGCCGGGACGGTCGCCGCGAACAGGCCGATCAGCACCATGAGGAGCACGGCCTGCTGGCGGCGGTCGGCGGGCTCGACCTCCGCCTCGCCCGGACGGTACTTCGTCCAGATCATGTGCGGGGCGCGGAACCAGACGAGCAGGATCGCCACGAACACCAGGTAGAGCAGATAGGTGAAGCCCTGCGGGGAGAAGTAGTCCTGGCCGACCCAGCCGCACAGCACGAAGATCCAGATGCCGGTCCACTTCGCCCGCCAGCTCGCCCGCATCGACCGTACGAGCAGGAACATCGGTGCCAGATAGGCCAGTTGGATGAAGGTCGGCCACCAGCGGATGACCTCGGTGAAGTCGGTGATCCCGCAGGCCTTGCCGATGAACGCGGCCGCCGCGAAGAACCCGGGCCAGCTCCAGCGGGCGTCCAGGTCGGGTACGGCCGAGCCGGTGCGGTCGATGTAGTCGATGAAGCCGAGATGCTGCCAGGCGGTCGGGAAGCGTGGCTCCGTCTCGATGACCGCCGGCAGCGCGTGCAGCGACACGACCGTCGCCAGCAGGGTGACCAGCAGCAGCGCCTTGTGCTCCCGGCGCAGCCACAGGAGCGCGGCGAACACCGTGATCAGCAGCGCCGCTCCGACCAGTGTCGGCAGGGGCAGCACCGAGATCAGCCCCAGCCCGCCCATCCGGTCCAGGTCGGCGTCGTCCAGCCGGGCCGCCGGCACCCAGTACAGCAACAGCGCGGCGACGAGGAGGCAGCCGAGGACGACCCCCGGGCGGGTGGGTGTCAGCCGCTCCCGCAGCGAGAGCGCGGGCGTGGACTCCTCGGGAGGCTCGGCCGGCGGCTCGCTCTTCCCCTCCGGTACGACCGCCTCCCCGAACGGCGCGTCGACCTCCGCCTCCTTCAGCAGTGAGGCCTCGGCAGGACCGAGCGAGGCCTCCGAGCCCGGTTCACGCTGTTCCACGGGCAACCCCAGGTTCCGCGGTGGGCGCAGTGCCCACGTGGGCCGGTCGGCAGGCCGGTCGGCAGGCCGGTCGGCAGGCCGGTCGTCGGGTCGTACAACGGGCGTACCCGTGGGCGGAGTTCCCGGACCCGGCCGGACGTCCGGCCGCCGTTCCACGTGGTCGAAGTCGACATGGATGCCGAGGGCGAGGGTGTCGGAGTCCAGCGCCCAGGCCGGGCCCCGCCTGCGTGGCGGCGCGGCGGGCGGGGCCATGGAGGTCCCCCCGCTCGAGCGAAGCCGAGAGTGGGGGAGCGCCCCCAGGTCGGCGAGGTCCCCGTCCGGTGCCGCGTCCTCCGGTACCTCGGCCGCGGCCGCCCGGAGGGTCCGCCAGAGCTTCGGCGCGGCGATCGTCACGATCACCGCGAGGCTGGAGATCTCGGCCACGCCCGCGCCGGTCAGCCCCATCCGGGGCAGCAGCAGCAGGGTCAGGCCGAGCACCAGCACGCACAACAGCCCCTGCAGCCAGGCCAGTCCGCCCGTGCGGCTCTGCGCCCGCAGTACCGCGAAGTACGTCTCCATCACGACCCGGAGCAGCGCGCCGACCGCGAACCAGCGCAGCAGCGGGGTCGCCGCGTCCGCGTAGCCGGGGCCGAACACGCCGAGGATCCAGGGCGCCCCGACGAACAGCACCGTGCAGATGGGGATCATGATGCGGGCCATCCGCTTCAGCGCGGCCCGGGTGTTGGCCGCGAGGCGGGCCGGGTCGTGCGAGCCCTCGACGGTCAGCGAGGCGCCCATGTTGATGGCGAGCAGGTTGGTGGTGCCGCCGATGGTGGTGGTGATGTAGAAGTACGCGTTGTCCTTGGAGCTGACCTGCGAGGCGATGATCACCGGGACCAGGTAGACCACGGCGAGGGAGAACAGCGAGCCGGTGTAGTCGCCGGCCAGGAACCTGCCGATCTCCTTCAGCGTGGGCGGTTTCGCGTGGTCCGCGGTGGCCTTGATGTGCCGGGGCACCAGCCGCCGGAACACCAGCCAGCCCAGCGGTACGAACGAGGTGGCGATCGCGGCGACCCAGGAGACGAAGACACCGGCCATCGGGATCGCGGCCGCGAAGGCGACAAGGAGCGCCAGCTTGACCGCGGAGAACACGGTGTTGCCGACCGGCACCCAGGGCGCGCTGCGCAGCCCGGTCAGCACCCCGTCCTGGAGCGTGAGCAGGTTCCAGGCGATCACCGCGCCCACGAATCCGAGCCCGGCCGGCGGCCCGTGCAGGAAGCGGTACGACGGCCCCCACACGCCCAGTGTCATCAGGAAGACGCCGGCGGCCAGTGCCACGATCAGCGAACTTCCCGCGTAGGTGCGGAAGATGAGTCGTCCGGTGGCTTTGCCAGCGACCGGTATGAAGCGGGCCAGGGCGCCGGTCAGGGTGACCGCGGTCAGGCCCGCGAGGAGCTTCATGGCGGCGATGGCGGCGGAGCCCTGGCCGACCGCGGACTCCGAGTAGTAGCGGGCCGCGGCCAGCCAGAAGCCGAGGCCCAGCACGGCGGAGATGCCGGTGTTGAGCATCAGCGCATAGGCGTTCCGGAAGAGCGGGCTGCCGCCGGACGAACCCCGTCCGGGCAGGCGAAGACGGCGCCCCGACTGCTCGGGCGCCGGCGTCTGGGGTGTTGCGGCCTCGGTTGTGGTGGTCGTGTCAGACACGGGAACGGCTGGCCTTCCGGCGGACCTGGCGGGCTCTGCGGAGAACGGCGTACCCCTTGGTGAGGGCACGGTCCCTGGCGAAGTTGCGGGCGATCGCTCGGCCTTCGAGCAGTCGCGTGAACTCCTCGACGTCGGTGCTGCGGCGCACGGTGACGCGTTGCAGCGCGTACGGACCCTGGTGGCGGCGGGCGAGACCGTTGCCGACCGCGAGCGCCTGGGCGAACCCGCACTCGCGCACGGCCCGCCGGACCCGGCGGCTGGAGTAGCCGTACGGGTAGGCGAACGAGACGGGTGCGGCGCCCAGTTCCTCGGTGAGGATCTCCCGGCATCCCACCAGCTCCGTGCGCAGCCGGTCGTCGTCCAGCTGGTCGAGCTGCGGATGGGTGTGGCTGTGACCACCGAGCTCGCAGCCGGCGCCCTCGAGTTCGCGCACCTGGTCCCAGTCGAGCATGGTGTCCAGGCCGCCTCCGGTGTCGTACGCGCCCCTGATCCAGCCCGTCGAGACGAACAGGGTGAACGCGAAACCGTGCTTGGCGAGGACCGGCAGGGCGTGGCGGTGCACGCCCTCGTAGCCGTCGTCGAAGGTGATCAGGACGGGGCGGTGGGGGAGCGGGCCTCCCGAGCGCCAGCTCGCCGCCAGGGCGGCCGTGGTGACCGGCGTCAGCCCCAGGTCGCCGATGAGTGCCATCTGCTCGGCGAACGCCTCCGGCGCCACCGAGAGCGCGCGGGTGGCGTCGTTCGGCGCGGTCGCGACCGAGTGGTACATGAGGATCGGCACCGGTGCCTCAGCCATGGGTTCCCCCCTCGATCCCGGCGACGGAGAAGGCCGCCCCGCCCCGCCGTGCCCGTACGCTGCCCACCACATAGCCGCCGGCCGCCGTCAGCACCCCGGCGACGATCGCGCCCGCGCGGCCCGCGCCGCCAGGCCGGGCCAGCAGTGCGTCCCGCAGGCCACGAGCGACCCCGGCGGGCAGCACACGCGTGGTGTACCGGCGTTCGGACTCCAGGCCCTTGTCGGCGCCCACGCTGCGGGCGACGAGAGCTTTGGAGAGGCCCTCGGCGAAGGCGCGGGTGCGGAAGTAACCGAAGTGTTCGCGGGCTTCCGGGACCCGGTGGTGGATCACCGCGCGGTCGTCGATGAGCAGTACGGCGTCCGGGCGGGCCCGGGTGAGGCGGATGCACAGCTCCGTCTCCTCGCAGCCCAGCGGGCGCTTGTCGCCGTCGCGGCCGATGCCGGTGGCGAAGCCGCCCGCCGCGTCGAAGGCCGTACGCCGGAAAGAAGCGTTTCCCCCGAGGACGTTGCGGACCCGGACCCGCCCGGCGGGCAGGCCCTTGTAGGTGCAGCCGACCACCCAGTCGAACTCCTCCGGGAACCAGTCCGGCCGGCGGCCCGAGGCCCAGATCGGCATGGTCCGGCCGCCGACGGCCATCACCTTCGGGTCGGCGTACCCCTCGGCGAAGCGGCGCAGCCAGTCCCGCTCGGCCACGGCGTCGTCGTCGAGGAAGGCGATCACCTCGCCGTAGGAGGCGGCGATGCCGGTGTTGCGGCCCGCGGACAGGCCGCGGGGGCCCGCGTTGGCGAGCACCCGCACCTCAGTGCCCTCCGTGGGCTCCTTGTACTCCTTCGTGAGCCGTTCCAGGAGCGCCGGGTTGTGGTCGACGACCAGCAGGGTCTCCAGCGCCGGATACGACTGTGCGCGCACCGAGGAGACCGCCGCGAGGATGTCCTCCCAGCGGTCCTCGGTGTAGACGCAGATCACGACGGAGATGTCGGGATCGCTCAAGACGACTCTCCCCGACCGGTGGTGAGCATCGGGGAGTGCCGCACCTGCCGGCGCAGGTCACGCCGGTTGGAGCGCTCCTTGAGGATCACCTTGAGCACCCGCAGTCCGTCGCGTACGGCGCGCAGGTTGCTGGTGCCGTGGATGCGGAGGTACTCGTAGCTGGGGATCTCCTGCACCTTCAGGCCCGCCTTGACCACCCGGATGTTGATCAGGGTCTCGATCTCGAAGCCGGTGCAGTCGAGGTCGATCTTGTCGAGGCAGTGCCGCCAGAACGCGTTGTATCCGTAGCAGAGGTCGGTGTAGCGGGCGCCGAACTTGCGGTTGACGACCGTGCACAGCGCCCAGTTGCCGAGCTTGCGGATGAAGGTCATGTCGTCCGTGCCGCCGCCGTTGGCGAAGCGGGAGCCCTTGGCGAAGTCGGCGCCCGAGACCAGGGCGGAGACATACGAGACGATCTCGTGGCCGTCGGCCGAGCCGTCCGCGTCCACCATGACGATGATGTCGCCGGTGCACGCCTCGAACCCGGTGATCAGGGCATCCCCCTTGCCCTTGCCACGCTGTTCGACGACTTTCACCTCGGGCCACAACTCCCGTGCGACTTCCACGGTGTTGTCGGTGGAATTGCCGTCGACAAGAACCACTTCGTGTATCCAGCCCGGAAGTGTCTTGAAGACGTAGGGGAGATTCTCCGCCTCATTCATGGCGGGGATCACCACGCTCACCGGCGGTGTGATCGCCAGGTGAGAGGAGATCGGCCGGTATTCGGCCGCCATTAAAGGATCTTGGCCCGAAGTCGGCGGGCGCAGAACAGAACTCATGAGTCTTGTCCCTCTCGTCCGGTGGACCGCCCGCCCCTGGGCGGCCCGGCTTGGTATCCGGTTCGAAAGGGGGGTTCTCACCCGTGGCGTGGAGAACGGATCTCCGTACCCGCAGGTGAGCTGGCAAAGCTGGCCGGGCAGCCGGAAAACGGCAGCCGGTCGCGCGGCACGACTCGGAAACGACAGTGGTCACACGCGAAACTGCTGTGGTCACACATATTGCGGTCACCGAGCACGGCACCCCCCTACCGCGCCCCGCTCCGGAACATCGCGGTCCTTGAGCCCTCCCCTAGAGCCGCTTGATGATGATCCGGTGCGGGTTGTGAGATGTACGACGATATTGACGATTGGACCAGTATGGCAAGTCCCGGAACTGGCCCTCACGCTTTTGTTGGTTCGGCCGTTACGCAACTTTGGCCGACCTTGTTCATTGCCTCGAACGGATTTTCCTGATCCGTTCGATCATTCGCTCCACTGGTCGCATTCGCACCAGCAGGAGCAGCAGAAGGCTGATCACGGACACCGCGACGATTCCGCCGCGCCACGACCAGCGGTGGGTGGCGAGCATGCCCTGTGCCACCAGCATGTCCAGGGCGACGGCGCCCGCGAGAGCGGTGAGGGCGCGCGCGAACGGATCGAGTCCGCGCAGAGCCAGTGCGATCGCCGCGGCCGGCGCGGCGAGCAGGAAGAACAGCGCCGACGGCCCGCGCAAGGTCGAGTCCGAGTCGGTCAGGGCGAGCAGTGCGCCGGCCGCACCGACGGCCGTCGCGGCGCCCGCGAGCAGCGGTCCCAGGTCCCTCCCCGGTCCTGGCCGTGCCCGTTCCTCCGCCGTTGATGATGTCTTGAGTCGTATGGACTGCATGGCCGACTTTGCCCCCCAAGGCGTCGGATGCCGGGCTTCAATGTCGCGCAGTCGAACGGGAGGCGTCAAGCGGGTCTCCGGACATGACCGTTCCCCGGAGACACCTGTTGTCTCCGGGGAACAAGTCGCTCGATTTCGGTCCGTACCGGTGATCGGTTACGACATGGACCTCAGGGGCTCGGTTACGAGACGAGCTTCAGGAGCTTGTTCGGTGAGCCGGTGCCCACGCTGGTGGGCACGTTGGACGTCGCTCCGCCGACCAGGGCCGTGGCGACCCGGGCCGGGGAGTACGAGGAGGCGTTGGCGCTGCTGTTGCCCGCCGCGATCGCGCAAGGTGACGCGTCGTCACATTGCAAGTGCCGAGGGTGACATGACCGTTCCGTCGGTTACAGCGGGACGTCTGCTATCGGCGAGGTGTGACTTGGTGCGACCGGAGGATCGTGCCGAGAGAGCTACCCGTCGGGGTGTCCGCAGCCGAGGATCGCAGGGGGGCGAAGGGCCCCGCCGAGGACTTCACGCCGCTGCGAGCTGAGCGTAAGACGTGGATCGCCGAGGTGGACCAGCCTGCCCTCTGACCCTGAAGACCGTTCGCGGGGCAGTCCGGGGCGGCTTCGGATGGCAGTGGTCGGCGTCGATTGGCGCCGTCAGGAACGGTCGCCACCGCGGGGTCGGCGGCGAGTCTCGCGGCCTCGCCCGCCGAGAGCTCGGCCGAGTAGCCGTTCAGCACCTTGCCGAACGTCTTCTTCACCGTGCCGCCGTACTCCTTGACGAGGCCCTTGCCCTCGGTCGAGGAGGCCTTGAAGCCGGCGCCGTCCTTCAGGGTTCGGTTTTCCCCTGGTAAAGGGCAAGGGAGTTGACGGCATGTCACAGGAGTGACATGGACACGTAATCAAGCGCGCCGGGAACGCACAGGATCGGTCCGGTTGGGGCCGGTTGAGACCCTGAAAAGTTTTGGCATGAACACTTCCCGTCAACACGCGTAGTTGCTACGACAGTTGTGGCAGAGATCCTGCTAAAGGGAGGTTCCATGAGACGTTCCCGAATTACGGCATACGTGACTTCACTCCTCCTCGCCGGCGGCCTCGCACTCGCCGGGGCCGCAACGGAAGCGCAGGCCGCAACCGGGGGCTATGTGGCGCTCGGCGACTCGTACTCCTCCGGTGTCGGCGCCGGCAGTTACATCGGTTCGAGCGGCAGCTGCGACCGCAGCACCAACGCCTACCCGTACCTGTGGAACGCTGCCCACAGCCCGTCCTCGTTCTCGTTCCTCGCCTGCTCGGGCGCCACCACCGACGACGTGCTCTCCGGCCAGCTCGGCACGCTCAGCTCGTCCACCGCCCTGGTCTCCATCACCATCGGCGGCAACGACGCGGGCTTCGCCGACGTCATGACGACCTGTGTGCTCAGCTCCGACAGCACCTGCCTGTCCCGGATCAGCACCGCCGAGGCCTACGTCGACTCCACACTCCCCGGCAAACTCGACACCGTGTACGACGCGATCAGCGCCAAGGCCCCCAACGCCAAGGTGGTCGTGCTCAGTTACCCCCGCTTCTACCTGCTGGGCACCACCTGCCTCGGCCTCTCTTCGACCAAGCGCTCCGCCATCAACGGCGCCGCCGACTACATCGACGCCGCGATCGCCAAGCGCGCCGCCGACCACGGCTTCACCTTCGGCGACGTCCGCAGCGCGTTCTCCAGCCACGAGATCTGCTCCAGCAGCTCCTGGCTGCACAGCGTCAACTGGCTGGACATCACCGAGTCGTACCACCCCACCGCGGCCGGCCAGTCCGGCGGCTATCTGCCGGCCCTGACCAGCAACGCGTCCTGAGCCTCACTGGGAGTTCGAGGGCGAAGGCGATCCGGAGGCCCCGTCGGTCGGGGTCTCCGTCGTCTTGGTGCAGGTCACCGAGAACGGCACCGAGTTGGACGTGGTCTTCACGGGACTGCGCACCTCGACGGCGATCGAGTCGTTCAGCGTCCCGCTGTCGGACCAGGTCGTCACGGTCACCCTGGTCTGCCGGGTCTTCCCGCCGCCGTCCGGGAAGGACAGCGTCTTCCAGCCCTGGTCGTCCAGCGACCCGTTCTTCAGCACCCACCGGTACTGCACATCCACCGGAACGCTCCCGACCGTGAACGTCGCGGTGAACGTGGGTGCGTGCGCGGTCGGCGGCGGACAGGTCCCCGAGTAGTCGGTGCGCGACCCGGCCACGCTGACCTGCACGCTCTGCGCGGGCGCACTGCTGCTCGCGGACGCCGACGGCGACGTGGATCTGGTGCTGCTGCTGTGGCTGGGCGCCGGGGAGCTGAGGTTGCTGGCCGACTGACTGGCGCCGGCACCGGCGTCGTTGCCGTTGCCCTTGTTGTGGTTGAGCAGGGCGTACGTCAGCCCGCCCAGCGCGAGGACGACCAGCACCAGGCCGATGAGCAGGACGGTACCGGCGCGGCGGTTGCCGTCACGCTCGGGAGCGGGTGGCCGGGTGTCCGTCGAAGTGGGGAAAGGGGTGGGCAGCGGGGGTGTGGGGGAGTTCGGCCGAGGCTGCGGGGCGACCAGGGTCGGGGTCTCGTACGGCGCCGGGACCGGGACCGTGACGGCCGTGCCGGGGGTGCCTCCGGCGGCGATCAACCGCAGGTCACGCTCGGCCTGTTCGGCCGACAGCCGCGCCGCCGGGTCCTTGCGGAGCAGCCCCTCGATGACGGGGGCGAGTGGTCCGGCCCGGTACGGCGGCGGCAACTCCTCGTCCACCACCGCCCGCAGGGTGCTCAGCGGGGTGTTCTGCCGGAACGGGGAGGTGCCCTCCACCGCCGCGTACAGCAGCACACCGAGCGACCACAGGTCGGACTCGGGGCCGAACGCCCGCCCCAATGCCCGCTCCGGAGCCAGGAACTCGGGCGAGCCGATCACCTCGCCGGTCATGGTCAGCGCCGAGCTGCCCTCGACCGTGGCGATCCCGAAGTCGGTGAGCACCACCCGGCCGTCGTTCGACAGCAGCACATTGCCGGGCTTCACGTCCCGGTGCAGCACCCCGGCGGCATGCGCGGCCCGCAGCGCGGACAGTACCTCGGCGCCGATGCCGGCGGCCCGCTGCGGGGACATCGGCCCTTCCGTGTCCAGGACGTCCGCGAGGGACACCCCCGGGATCAACTCCATGACGATCCAGGGCCGTCCGCCCTCCATCGCCACGTCGTACACCGTCACCACATTGCGGTTCGCGACCCGGGCCGCGGCCCAGGCCTCGCGCTCCAGACGGGCGTACATCCGCTCCACGTCGGAGCCGGGCAGCCCGGCGGGCGCCCGCACCTCCTTGACGGCGACGTCACGGCCCAGCACTTCGTCACGGGCCCGCCACACGGTGCCCATACCGCCCTCGCCGAGCGGGGACAGCAGTCGGTAGCGGCCCGCGATCACTCGCTCACGACCCGGCTCTTCGGTCACGGGTGCCCCCCACGGCATCTCGCGTTGTTCATCACAAACGTAGCTCAGAGCAGCGCGGACGCGGCCCCCTTGAGCACCAATCCGACGCCCAGGGCCACGACGACCAGCGCCGAAGTCAGCGGAATGGTCCGGCGGACCAGGGTGGCCATGGGGTGGGTGGTCAAGCGAGGGCGTTTGTCCAGCACCCGGGTCATTCCCGTACCCAGCTTGACGACGGCGAACCCGGCGGCGGTCAACGTCAGCGCGAGACCGATGCCGTAGGCGACGACGAGCAGGAGCCCGAACCAGGCCTGCCCGAGGGCTGCGGCGCCGACCAGCACGACGACGGCCGAGGGGCTGGGGACGAGGCCGCCGGCGAATCCGAGCAGGATCGTGCCGCGCAGGGTGGGGGCGGTGCTGTGCGTGTGCGTGAAGCCGCCGTGGGAGTGGGTGTGACCGTGCGCATCGTCGTGGTCGTGGTCGTGGTCGTGTGTGTGGCCATGGCCATGGCCGTGGTCGTGGCTGTGATCGTGCGTGTGCCCTTGGTCGTGCTCGTGGCCCTGCTCGTGCTCGTGGGTATGAGCGTGCCCGGTGCCATGGCCGTGGGAGTGTCCCTCCGCGTGGTCGTGGGCGTGTCCGTCGGTGTGTGCCGTGCCCACCAGGGCAAGTTGGCGTTGCTCGGTCTCCGCGGGGCCGTGCTCGTGGTGCTGGTGCTGATGCGCCCTGCTCCGCCAGGCCCGCCGCGTCAGGTTCACGCCCGCCGCCAGGACCATGAGGCCGCTCGCGATGCCCAGCCAGGCGATCACCGACGGCGTGGCCGCGGAGCCGGCCGTGACGAGGATGCCCAGGGCCACCACGCCCAGGGTGTGGGTGACCGTCACCGACGCGGCCAGCGGGAGGACGTCACGCAGGCGGGCGCGGCCGCCGCGGGCCGCTGCCGTCGCCGCCATCAGCGTCTTGCCGTGGCCCGGGGCGAGGGCGTGCATCGCGCCGAGGGCGATCGCGATGAACAGCGCGAGCGTGGCGAAGCCGAAGGTGAGGTGGTTGCGGGCGACCAGGTCGGTCAGGGCCTGGGTCCAGCGGTCGATGCCCCGGGGGAGGATCGCGGCGCCCGGGGTGGCCTGCCGTTCCTCGGCGAGGGCCGGGCCGCCGGGCCGTACACGGACGGCGGCGGTCGTGATGTCCGCCGGGGAGGACAGCAGGTCCTTCGGATAGCTGGTGAGTTCGTGGGAGAGGGACGTCTTCGGTACGTCCGTCTTCGTCAGCGTCATCCGGTCGCCGCGCGCCGTGATCTCCCGCCAGCCGGGGCCGGAGTCGGTGCCCGCGCTGTGGAAGCCGAGGGTGATGTCGGCGCCCTTCGGGAGCGGCGCGGTGAAGCGGCACTCGACGCGCAGGGTGTTCAGTCCGGCCTGTCCGGGACGCAGTTCGGCGTGGCTGGTCCGGACGGTCAGGGGCGTCGCCGTGCCGTCGACGGTGAGCTTGCTGCCGTCCGCCGCCGTCGTGCAGCGCTGCTCGGCCCACTTGGCCGTGCCGAGCCGCTTCAGGTCGGGCTTGGCCTGGGTCGCCGGGATCTCGGCGAGGTCCTCGAAGTGGTCGACGCGGAGCTGCCCGGGGGCGGCGACCAGACCGTCGTACTTGTTGACGGTGAAGTTGCCGAGCGGGTGGGCGCTCGCGGCGGCGGCCGGCAGGAGGGTCAGGGCACAGGCCGCGGTGAGGACGGCGGCGGCACGGCGGAGGTTCACTTCGAGTCCTCCAGCGCCTTGCGGGCCGTGCGGGCGCCCAGCGGGGAGAAGCCGGGGTTGAGCTTGAGGGCCTTGGTGAGGGAGGCCCGGCCGGCCGCCTTCTCGCCGTTGGCCAGCTCGATCATGCCCAGGTGGTAGGTGAAGGAGGCGTTGTGGTAGCCGGTGGCGGTGGCCTGCCGGGCGTAGGGCAGCGCTTCCTTGTCCTTGCCGTTGACGTGCAGGGCCCAGGCCAGTGCGTCGGCCGTGTGCACGGTGTGGCGGCGGGCCCACTCGGCGCGGGCGGCCTTCAGCGCCTCGGCCTTGTTGCCGTGGTCGGCGGCGGCGAGTGCGGTGTCCAGGTCGGCGTTGACGCCGTTGGCGCGGGCCAGCGCGATCCAGGCCTCGACGAGGGAGTACTGGTTCTCGGCCTTCTCCTTGTCGCCCTTGGCCCCCCGGTCCTCGTACAACTCACCGAGCTCGACGAGCGGTTGGGGCAGCGGATAGCGGGAGACGACCAGTTCCATGCCCTTGATGGCGTCGGCGCGGTCGCCCATCGCCGCCTGGGTGCGGGCCCGGCCCTCCAGCGCGGGAAGGTAGTTCTCGTCGGCGGTCAGGGCGCGGGCGTAGTAGTCGGCCGCGTTCTTGTAGTCGCCCTGGTTCCAGGCGAGCAGACCGAGCTGCGCGGACACATAGGCGATGTCGCCCTTCGCCGTGGCCGTGGACAGCGCCTGCTGGAGCACGCGCTGTGCCGTCTTCACATCGCCCCGCAGCTCCCGCACATACGCGTACCGGGTGAACACCGGGACGCCCGGCTTGCGCTGGTCGGCGAGGTCGGCCGCCTTGGCCGCGTCGTCGTACCGGCCGAGCTCGACCAGGGCGTCGATACGGGAGGACAGGGCGTCCGCGCTGTACGGGTTCTCTTTGAGGGCCTGGTCCGCGTAGGTGAGCGCCTGCGCGAACTCGTGCCGGGCGGCGGCCAGCGCGGCCTCGCCGGACAGCGCCTGGTCGTTGCCCGGGGTGATCTGCAGCGCGCGCTTCAGGGCCTTCTGGGCCTGCGGGTAGCGGGACGGGTCGCCCTTGGTGCGCGCCTGCTCGACGTAGGCGAGGGCGAGGGTGGCCCAGCTGTCGGAGTCCTTCGGCTGGGTGCGGAGATGGGCCTGGAGAGCGGCGATGCTCGCGTCGAGGCTGCCGCTGGCGAGCAGCGCCGGCGACACCGCACTGGACGTGGCCACCGGCGCCGTACCGCCGTCCCGGGACGCCCCGAAGGCGATCGCCCCGCCGGTCAGCGCCACCGCCAACAGCGCGGCGGAACCGGCGAGTCGAGCCCGCCGCCAGTTCCGCCCCGCGGCGGCGAACCGGCGCAGGGCGGTGACGCGCTCGTCGTCCTTCGTGTCGGCGGGCTGCTTCTCGTTCGTACCCGGGGCCATGCCCTCTCCTAGTAGATGTCGCATGGGGCGGCGCGGCCCGCTGCCGTGGGGGATTGGGTGGGAGCGGGCCGCGCCAGATTGTGAGGTGGGGGGATGTGGGGGGTGTGGGGGGATGGTTGGGGGGAATCCGCCGTTTTAGTACTGGCGCTGCATCCGGCGGCGCCACCGGCCGAACGCGGTGCCGATCAGCAGTACGCCCGCCGCACCGGCGGCCGCCGACCCGGCGATCAGCATCGTGTTGTTGCCGCTGGAGCCGGTCAGCGCATCACCCAGCGCGCTCTTCGTGGTGCTGCCGGAAGCCGTGCCCTTGGCGAGCGCGCCGCGCGAACCGGACGTCGGCTCGGCCACGTACGGGAAGGACTTCTCGAAGCTCTTGTCGTTCTTGTCGACCGCGTCGCCCAGGTCGTTCTTGGAACCGACCAGCTCGCCCTCCACGACCTGGAGCGCCTCGTCGATCACGTCGTCGGTGAGCCGACGGCCGTTCGGGAAGCCGGCGTTGTCGCCGTCCAGGACGCCGAGCCGCTTCGGCTTGGCGGTGGGCTTGATGGACGTGTTCAGGCGGAGCATCTCCGACGGCTGCGCGTAGGGCTGCAACGTGTTGAGGCCCTTGACGCCCGTGAGGAACACGCTGACGAGGTCGTTGCGCGGCTCGGAGGGCGCCTTGATGTGGTAGATCGCCTCGATGAGCTTCGGCAGTTCCGGGTTGGTGACGTTCTTCAGGAACTGCGCGTCGTCCTTGGGCTGGGACGCGTTGAACTTGTCCTTGTCCTTCTGCGGGTTGACGACCTCGTTGACCAGCGGGTTGCCAAGGCGCGAGACCTGCGTGAAGCGGCCCTGCGCGTTCTTGCGCTGGGTCGTCGCGTAGATGCCGACGGTCGGGCGCGACGCCGACTGCCGGATCAGGTCGTTCGGCACCTGGAGGGCCATCGTGTTGACGTTGTAGCCCTTGAGGGTGTCGTTGCC
Source organism: Streptomyces sp. NPDC101234 (assembly GCF_044767525.1). NCBI lineage: Bacteria > Bacillati > Actinomycetota > Actinomycetes > Kitasatosporales > Streptomycetaceae > Streptomyces > Streptomyces sp. NPDC101234. The sequence continues at coordinate 51,717 of NZ_JBIWOA010000024.1, forward strand.
GACCTCGCTCAGGTTGCCGCCGTACAGCAGGTCGAAGACGCGCAGGTCGGCGAAGAACGGGTCGTCGGCCTGGCCGGCGAAGGTCGCACCGCCGTTGGTGGTCTTGTAGATGGCCTGCGAGCGCAGCTTCGCGTAGTCCGGCATCGACGCCTTGCCGACGTCCGACGGCGCCACCGGGATGTCGCTGGCGATCCTCGACGTGTACTGCTGCTTGCCGTTCTTGAACTTGATGAGGTCGAGGTTGTACGACTGCGTGACGTTCAGGTCCGGGTCGGTCAGGTTGTCGACCACACCCGTGTTGTAGAGGAACGTCTTCTTGTTCTTGATCTGGGTCTTGAAGGTGTAGCGGAAGATCAGGTCGTCCTTCGCGTCACCGTTGTTGTCGATGTGGATGTCGTACTGGGCGTCGTCCGCGAACTGGTAGAAGTTCGGCCCGCCGGCCGGCTCCTCGAAGGGGATGACGTTCGACACGATCGTCGTGGTGTCGGGCTTGTCCGGACTGACGAACGCGTACAGGTCGGTGTTGTCGTACTGCGGGGTCCCTGAGATGAGGGGGGCTTCCCGGTGGGAGGAGGCGGAGGCCACCCCCGGTGCCAGCGCGGCGACGCTGGCGGCTGTGATCCCGCCGGTGGCCAGTGCCCCACAGATGAGTGTGACAAGGCCCTTGCGCCCCATACCGCTCCTGGAGATTAGAGGTGTCATGCCGTCCGTCCCTCGGTCCCAACTTGCTTGACGGACGGGTATACGGAGCTGGAGGGCCGTTTGGATTGGTCCGAAGAAAAAAATCTTTTCTTCCTGCTCGACCCGCGTTTTTGCCTTCCGCATACGTACCCATGCCGGAGGTGCGTCCAGTTGCGAATGCCTGGTGTGGGAGGACGGGCCGGGTGCGGCCGGATAAGGAGGGACGGGATGGAGGCGGACGAACTGCTGGTGCTCGTCGCGGCCGGCGACCAGAAGGCGTTCGAGGATCTCTACGGTCTGGTGTCCGGGCCCGTGTTCGGACTCGTACGACGTGTGGTCCGCGATCCCGCCCAGTCCGAGGAGGTGTCCCAGGAGGTGCTTCTCGAACTCTGGCGCTCCGCACCGAAGTTCGACCCCGGCCGGGGCAGCGCCCTCTCCTGGATCCTCACCCTGGCCCATCGCCGCGCCGTCGACCGCGTGCGCAGCGCCCGTGCGGCCGGCGAACGCGAACAGCGTGAGGCCCTGCGCGCGGGCGAACCCGCCTTCGACCAGGTCGCCGAAACGGTGGAAGCCGGCCTGGAGCGCGAATGGGTGCGCCGCTGCCTGGACCGCCTCACCGCCCTGCAGCGTCAGTCCGTCACCCTCGCCTACTACGACGGCTACACGTACCGTGAGGTCGCCGAGCGGCTCAAGCTGCCGTTGGGTACGGTCAAGACACGGATGCGCGACGGCCTCACCCGGCTGCGTGACTGCCTGGGAGGTGTGGCATGAGCCTGGTCGGCCGGCTGCTGCACCGCGAGGACCTGCACTCGCTGGCCGCGCCCTACGCCCTGGACGCCCTGGAACCCGGTGAGCGGCGCCGCTTCGAGAAGCACCTCAAGGACTGCGAGCGGTGTGCCGCCGAGGTCCGGGCGCTGACCGAGGACGCGGTGCGGCTCGCCTGGTCCACGGCCGCTCCGCCGCCCCTGGCGATGCGTGACCGGGTGCTGGCCGCCGTGCGCGCCACCCCGCAGGAGTCGGCCCCCGGCCATGAGCACGTCCCCAATCTGCCGCCGCACGTCTGGGGCGTGCAGCCCCCGCCGCAGCGCCGACGGTCGCGCCCCCTGTTCGTGCCGTTCGCCACCGCCACCGCGGCCGCGGCGCTGGTCGTCGCCGGGCTCTTCGTAGTGCAGGCCGACCGGACGCAGAATCAGCTCGACGCCGAGCGCGCCCAGTCGCGTGAGATCGCCCACGTTCTGGCCGCGCCGGACGCGCTCGCGACCAACGGCAAGGACGCCCAGGGCGGAATTATCGGAGCGGTGGCCTCCGTTTCGGAGGGGCAGGCCGTCGTCACGCTCAGCGGATACGACGCGCTGCCGAACGGCCGGGTGCATCAGCTCTGGCTCATGCGCCCCCATGTGCAACCGCGCTCCCTCGGGCTTTTCGAGGCCGACACGCCCCTGGTCGCCACCGGTATGGCCAGATCCGCGACGTCACTCGCGGTGACCGTCGAACCTGCGGGCGGATCAGCACAGCCCACCAGCCAGCCAGTTGTCCAACTCGCCCTGAAATCGGTTGGATTCGGAGAGTGATCGAAGAGGGGTCGTCAACACCCTTGCGGGGAAGGTGAATCCTGTGACCGCGATACACGAGTGCCCCATCGGGGCGATAGGGTTACCCTGCCCGGGCCGGGTGGACTCGTACGGGTGGGGAGTGACATGGATCAGATAACACGCAGCAGGGCGAGGGTCCCTGCGATCACCTGCGGGAGCAACGCGACCAGTTCGCGTCTCGACCGCCATCTGTCGGTGCTGGCGGGACCCGCCATACCGCAGCAGCAGGCGGTCGAGGCGACGTCACTGATGCGTGAGCTGACCGCGCGTGAACCCGCACAGCGCAGCGACCGGGTCGCACGGGTCAGCCGTGTCTCCCTCTTCGCGCCGCTGCGCCGACTGCGCCGCTCACTGTTCGGCGGCAACAAGCACTGACCGTCTGACCGTCAGACCCGCGCTCAGGCGATCACACCGTCCCGGCGCAGCGCTGCTGTTTCGGCGTCCGTCATCCCCACGGCACGCAGCAGCGCCTCGGTGTGCTGTCCGAGTGCGGGCACATCCCCCATCCGTGCCTCGTCCCCGCCAGGCAGCGTGATGGGGGGCAGCAGTGCGCGCAGTGGCCCCACCGGCGATCCCACCTCCCGCCACCGCTCCCGGGCGGCCAGCTGCGGATGCCCGGCCAGCTCGTGCAGATCCCGCAGCCGCGCGCATGCGATGCCCGCGGCATCGAGCCGTGCCACCGCCTCGTCCGCGTCGAGCGCCCCGAGGGCCGTCCCGACCAGCTCATCGGTGCGCGCCCGGTTCGCCACCCGCGCCGCGTTCGTCGCGAACGCCGGATCCGAACCCAGTTCCGGCCGCCCGACGACCTGTTCGGCCAGCCGCCGCCACTCCCGGTCGTTCTGCACCGACAGCAGCACACGCCCGCCGTCCCCCGTCGGATAGGCGTCGTACGGCGCGATCACCGCGTGCGCCAGCCCGGTGCGCTCCGGAGGTTTACCGCCGTGGATCGTGTGGTGCAGCGGATGTCCCAGCCACTCCGCCAGCGCCTCCAGCATGGACACCTCCACCGGACCGCCCCGCCCGGTCGTCGCGCGCCGCAGCAGCGCCGCGAGGACGCCCGAGAAGGCGTACATGGCCGCCGCGATGTCCGCCGCCGGGATCCCGGCCTTCACGGGCTGCTCCGGCGTCCCGGTGACCGACACCAGGCCCGCCTCGCACTGCACGAGCATGTCGTACGCGCGTTTGCCGGCGTACGGCCCCGACGCCCCGTATCCGGAGATGTCCACGGCGACCAGCCGGGGGTGTGCGGCGCACAGCGTGGCCGCGTCGAGGCCCAGCCGGGCGGCGGCCCCGTGCGCGAGGTTCTGCACGAAGACGTCCGCGTCCGCGATCAGCCTCCTCACGATCTCCAGGCCGCGCGGGTCCTTCAGATCCAGCGCGATGGACTCCTTGCCCCGGTTGCACCACACGAAGTGCGAGGCGAGGCCGCCGGCGGCGGTGTCGTAACCGCGTGCGAAGTCGCCGCCGTCGATCCGCTCCACCTTGATGACCCGGGCGCCGAGATCGGCCAGCTGCCGGGTGGCGAAGGGCGCGGCCACAGCCTGTTCGACGGCGACGACGGTGATGCCCTCCAGGGGCGGCGGGAGACGGTCCATGACCGGGATCATGGACCGTGACCGGCGCGTTTGTCAGCAGTGCCGGTACGACGGGGTCCGTCAGCCGCGCCCGTACCGGTGGACGGCGAGGGGCAGGAAGACGGCGATCAGGAGCGCGCTCCAGGCGAGCGAGCCCGCCACCGGGTGGGCCACCGGCCAGGCCGCGCCCTCGGGGACGGGCGCGTTGCCGAAGAGCTCGCGCAGGGCCGTCGTCACCGCGCTGATCGGGTTCCACTCGGCGAGCGTGCGCAGCCAGCCCGGGAGATTGCCGGTGGGGATGTAGGCGTCGGAGAGCAGCGGCAGTACGAAGGAGGAGGCGCCGAGCTGACCGGCCGCGTCCTCGCTGCGGGTGAGCAGGCCGAGGAAGATGCCGACGGTCGTGCAGGCGAACCGGAAGAGGAGCAGCAGACCGACGGCGCCGAGGGCCCCGGCGGCCGACCCCTCGACGCGCCAGCCCACGGCCAGGCCCACCAGGAGCAGCGGCACGGTACCGAGCGCCGTGACGACGAGGTCGGCCACCGCCTGCCCCAGCGGTACCGCGGCCCGGCTCACCGGCATGGTCCGGAAGCGGTCCGTCACGCCCCGGTGGGTGTCGGCGGCGGCCTGGAACATCCCGGTCATGAGCCCGCCGGCCGCGGTCGCCACCAGCAGCCCCGGGACGAGGAAGGAGCGGTACTCCGGGCCGGGCATCGCCAGTGCGCTGCCGAAGACGTAGCCGAAGAACAGCAGCATGTTGACCGGCATCAGCTGGGTGAGGACCGCGAGGCCCGGGCTGTTGCGGACCCGGCGCAGCTGCCGGCCCACCATCGCGGCACCGTCGTACGCGAGCGCGCTCATGCGGCACTTCCCGTCAGTCGGAGGAAGACGTCGTCCAGGGTCGGCGGTCTCAGGCTTGCGTCGAGCAACGGCACACCCGCCGCGTCGAGTTCGCGCACCAGGCGGGGGAGGGTGAGCGTCGGATCCGTGGTGAGGGCGCCGACGGTGTGCCGCTCGTGGTCGAACCGCGGCTCGGTTCCGGTGAGCCGGTCCAGCACGGCGGCCGCCTTCGGCAGCGCGTCGGGGCCGGCGACCACGGCCTCCACGTGCCGGCCGAAGAGCGCCTTCAGCTCGGCGGGGGAGCCGGTCTGCGCCACCCGGCCCCGGTCCATCAGCACGATGTCGTCGGCGAGCTGGTCGGCCTCCTCCAGATACTGCGTGGTCAGCAGCACGGTCGTGCCGTCCGCGGTCAGCTCCCGCACCGCCTGCCAGATGCCGTTCCTGCTGGCCGGGTCCAGACCGGTGGTGGGCTCGTCGAGGAACAGCACCTCGGGCCGCCGGACCAGGCTCGCCGCGAGGTCGAGGCGGCGGCGCATGCCCCCGGAGTAGGTGGCCGCCCTGCGGTCGGCGGCCTCGGTGAGGCCGAAGCGGTCGAGGAGTTCGGCGGCCCGGTCGTTCGGCCCCCGCACCCGGTGCAGCCGGGCGAAGAGGCGGAGGTTCTCACGGCCGGTGAGGTCGCCGTCGACGGATGCGTACTGGCCGGTGACGGCGATGCCACGGCGGACGGCCGCCGCCTCCCGCACGAGGTCGTGGCCCGCGACGCGGGCGGAACCCGCGTCGGGCCGGAGGAGGGTGGTCAACACCCGTACGGCCGTCGTCTTCCCCGCCCCGTTCGGACCGAGCAGCCCGCAGACCGAGCCCTGCCGTACGGCCAGGTCGAGCCCGCGCAGCGCGGGTACCTGGCCGAAGCGCTTCCCCAGACCTTCACTAAGTACAGCGTACGTAGTTGTCATAGGGCGACCATAGCGCACTACGTACGGCGTACGTAACTAGCATGGTGGGCGAGGTGATGACCGATGGCAGTCCGAGGGGCCGAACCCGAGGTGATCTGGGCCCGCCCCGAGCGGGCGGGGCGGGGGCCGAAGCCGGCGTTCACGCGCGCGGACATCGCGGCGGTCGCGGTGCGGATCGCCGACACGGAGGGGCTGGACGCCGTGTCGATGCGGCATGTGGCGGCCGGGGTGGGGTGCGGGACGATGTCCCTGTACAACTACGTCCCCCGCAAGGAGGATCTGTACGAGCTGATGGTTGACGCCGTCAGCTCGGAGCACGAGTTGTGGGAGCCGACGGGGGACTGGCGGGCCGACATGATGCGGGTCGCCGGGCAGACGCGGGAGTTGATGCACCGGCATCCTTGGCTGCCGCGGCTCATGTCACCGGTGTACGGCTTCAGCCCCAACGCGCTGCGGTATCTGGAGCATTGCTTGGCTTGTCTGGATCCGCTCGATGCGTCTTACGGTACGAAGTTCGAGCTCATCGCCATGCTGAACGGTGTGGTGACGACCTATGTGCGCAACGAGATCGACAGTGCCGAGCGGGTTCGGAATCTGCCGTGGTCACAGGAGCGGGAGCAGGCGGTGCGGATCGCCTATCTCGGGGGGCAGGTTGCCTCGGGGGCGTATCCGCGGATGGCGGCGGCGTTCGCGGAGGATGCGGGGCCGATTGACATGGAGGGCGTTTTCCGGCGGGCGTTGGAGAGGGTATTGGGCGGGTTCGCGCCGTCGTAGTGTGCGGGGCGGTGGGGGCTTGTCGCGCCCACGCGGCGGAGCCGCACATCGATACGGCCCCGCGCCCCCAAGAAAAGGAAGGTCGGTCACAGCAGTGTCAGTTGACCTGCTGGGCCTTCTTCTGTGTGGTCCAAGATCGACGCCGGTCTGCGCGACGTCTCCGGGGGTGGGAGTACGCCCGCTGTCGTCAGGTCCGTCGCGGTGATCTGCGCCTCGATCTCCAAGTCCGCCTGCTGGGACCGTACTTCCGCCAGCAGAGCCAGGACCGTGATCAGCTCCAGCAGCTCCGAGGTCCAGGGCTGGGACCAGGTCGCGGGGGTGATGGCCGCCAGGGTTCCCGGTTCCGCCGTCTCCGCCGTGCGGGCTGTGAACCACGCCTCCAGGACCCGTACCTCGCCCGTCCTGAAGTCCCATGCCTCCGGCGGGACCGGGGAGACACGGCCCTCGTCGAGGTGGAGGGTCTCCTCCTCCGTGTCGTAGAAGATCGTGAGAGGGCGGGCGGGGAGCGGGGCCCGGACGTACGGGCGGCGGCCGCCGGGGAGCTTGGGGCGTTCGCCGTCCCGGCGCAGGAGCCACAGGGCCCGGTGGCCCAGTTCCACGCCCCGGGACCAGAGGGCGGGGTCCTCGGTGAGCGGGACGGTGCGGTCGGGGCGGATCGTCGCCAGGGCCCAGGCGAGGACGTCCGGGGGAGTGGGAGCCAGGCCCAGGCGGCCGGTCAGATGGTCCAGCAGACCGGGGGCCAGGTTCGGTTCCTTGCCGCCCGGGCGGCGGTACAGCGGGCGGATACGGCCCGCGCGCAGCGTGGGCAGGAGCGAGGTCGCCAGCAGCGGCATGCCCTCCGCCGACTCCACCGCGAAGATCTGGAGGTCGTCGGTCACCCGCCACAACTCGGGGCGGGCCGTGTCGATCAGGCGGTGGTCCGGGATCAGCCACTGTTCGTCGAAGGGAGAGGACAGGACGCGGACCGGTTCCGGGAACGGGTCCGAGGCCTGTGCCAGCCGCTCCGTGCCGGTCGGCTGCCCGGGGAGCTGGGGCACCGCCGAGTGGACCGTCCGGGCCCGCGTCGGCTCGAACAGGGCCTCGCGGTCAGGGCCCTCGGCCTTGAGCAGGGCGTCCCAGCGGGTCTTGAGGGTCGCCGGGTCGGGGGCCGTCGGCCACTCCCGGCCGAGCCGTAGTGGTGCGACGGACCACGGCATGAGGTCCGCGAGCAGCGGAGCGTCGTCGTGCGTCACGCCCGGCATCGTACGACGAGTTCAGGTGGCGTCGAGGGTGACCGTGAAGGAGAAACGGTCGCCCCGGTAGTGGATCACGGCCAGGTCCAGGACCCGGCCGGCGGTGTCGTAGGTGACCCCCGTGTAGTGCAGGATCGGGCTGAGGAGCGGGACCTGGAGCAGCCGGGCGGTCTCCGGGTCGGCCAGCCTCGCCTCCACCGTGTCCGTGATGCGGCTGATGTCCGCGCCGACGACGTCCCGGAGCACCTTCGTCATCGGCTGCCGGGCCAGGTCCTCCGGATCGATGCGCTCGGCCAGTTCGGGGCGGACGTGGTTGCGGGCGTGGTTGGTCGGCTCACCCGTCTGCTCGTCGCTGCGCAGGCGGTGGTACGTCGCCACCTCGGCGAGATCCGGGAAGTACTCGGTGAGGTCGCCGGTCACGGGGGCCGTGCCGTGGTCCAGCAACTCCGCTGTCATCCCGGACTGCTGGGCCACGATGGTGTCCACCGAGCCGAGCAGTCGTACCGGGGTGCCCCGGCGGGCGTCCGGCTCGATGAAGGTGCCCCGGCGGCGGTGCCGGCTGATCAGGCCCTCGTCCTCCAGCTCCTTCAGCGCCTGCCGCATGGTCAGCACGCTCACGCCGTAGTGCTCCGCCAGCTGTTCCTCGGTGGGCAGCCGGAGCGGGTCCCGGGGCGAGCGGCCCAGTATCGAGGCGCGCAGCGACTGCGACACCTGATACCAGAGCGGCAGCTTGCGGTTCAGGACGATCGAGTCCGGGGCGAAGGAGGTCACGGGCCATCCGTACCGTCGGGGGGATCTTCAGGGCAAGGGGCGGAAGTGACGTTCCAGGCCCCGCCAGACGTCGTCGTAGCCCTGCTGGAGGTGCTCGGCGGTCGCCGCCTGCGGGGTGAGCGTCACCGGCCAGCGGGTCTCGAACATGAACGCCAGGCCGTCGTCCACCTTCTGCGGCCTCAGCTCGGCCGCGCTCGCCCGGTCGAACGTCTCCCGGTCCGGGCCGTGCGCCGACATCATGTTGTGCAGCGAACCCCCGCCGGGCACGAAGCCCTCCGCCTTCGCGTCGTAGGCGCCCTCGATCAGGCCCATGTACTCGCTCATCACGTTCCGGTGGAAGTACGGCGGCCGGAAGGTGTTCTCGCCCACCAGCCAGCGCGGGGCGAAGACGACGAAGTCGACGCCGGCCAGGCCGGGGGTGTCGGACGGGGAGGTCAGCACCGTGAAGATCGACGGGTCGGGGTGGTCGTACGAGATGGTGCCGATCACATTGAAACGGCGGAGGTCGTAGACGTAGGGCACATGTGTGCCATGCCAGGCGACCACGTCCAGCGGGGAGTGGTCATATGTGGCGGTCCACAGGTTGCCGCAGAACTTGTTGACCACCTGCACCGGGCCCTCGATGTCCTCGTAGGCGGCCACGGGAGCCCGGAAATCCCGGACGTTGGCGAGGCCGTTGGCGCCGATCGGGCCGAGGTCGGGGAGCCGGAAGGGTGCGCCGTAGTTCTCGCACACATAGCCGCGGGCGGAGGCATCCAGCAGCTCCACACGGAAGCGGACCCCACGGGGGATCAGCGCCACATGTCCCGGCTCCATATGCAACAGGCCGAACTCCGTGTGCAGCAGCAGCCCGCCGCGCTCCGGGACGATCAGCAGCTCGCCGTCCGCGTCGGAGAAGACCCGCTCCATCGAGGTGTCGGCGTGATAGAGGTGCACGGCCATGCCGGTGCGCTGGGTCGCGTCGCCGTTGCCGCCCAGGGTCCACAGGCCCGCGAGGAAGTCCGTGCCGGGCGGCGGCTCCGGCAGGGGGTTCCAGCGGAGCCGGTTCGGGTCCGGGGTGATGTCCGTGAAGGGGCCGGTGCGCAGCCCGCCGTTGTCGACGGCGCGGGTGAACGCGGGGTGGGCGGCCGAGGGGCGGATCCGGTACAGCCAGGAGCGGCGGTTGTGGGCCCGGGGTTCGGTGAAGGCGGAACCGCTGAGCTGCTCCGCATACAGGCCGAGGGGGGCGCGCTGCGGGGAGTTGCGGCCTTCGGGCAGGGCGCCCGGTACCGCCTCCGAGGAGTGCTCGTTGCCGAATCCCGAGAGGTACGCCAGTCCCTCGGCGGTCTTCCGTGCTGCCCCGCGCTCGAACACGCTCGCGCGGGAGGTGCCCCCATCGCTCATGATCGCTCCCTGAGCCTGCCGAGTCCAAGTGAGTCCCCGATTCCTATGTATCACCGTAGGATTGCGCGGGGGCGCGTGCAAGGGGGCCGGGATGATCCTGGGGAGGTATGACGAGAACCCGACTCCAGGGGGATCCGGTCCGCAGGGCGCTGTTCTACGCTCCCGGGCATGTCGTGGACGCGGGGACTGCCGAGCGCCCTCGCGGCCTGTGTGCTGCTGCTGGTCGCGGCGGCGGGGTGCGGGACGGGGGAGACGCACGGGAAGCGGGGGACGGGGGCGCCCTCTCCGGTGGGCAAGATCCTCGACGGCACGGACGAGGGCGGGCGCCACTACCGGGAGCTGGACAAGAAGCAGGCGCCCGGAGTCGGCACGGAGGTCACCCCCGACGCGGGCGGCGGCTGGGACGTGCGGCTCGAAGTGCACCGTTTCCGCTTCTCCCCGGCCGGTACCGCGGCGCAGGCGGTCGCCGGGCGCGGCCTCGCCTACCTCTTCGTGGACGGCCGCCTGGTGACCCGGCTGCGCACCTCCGCGTACCACCTCCCCGCGAAGCTCGTTCCGCAGGGCACCCACCACATCACCGCCCGGCTCTACGCGGACGACGGCACGGTGTGGGCGGTCCAGGGCAAGCCGGTCGAGAGCACGGCGGACGTCACGGCGTCCGGCGCGGAGACGACGGCACCGACGGCGTCCGTGGCGCGTACGGAGAGCCCCGGGGCGGCCACCCCCTCCGCGGTCGGTGCCAGCGGCGCGTCGGCGGGGTGAGTGTAGGAGCCATCTGTCTCCGTACTGGGGGGTGAGGTTCACCTGATCCTTACGGAAGGGCATCATGAAGCCCGTGCCCCAAGCGACCTCGCTTCGCAAAGCGCCCGTGCAGCGCCGTAGTGCCGAACGGCTGACCAGGATCCTCGACTCCTGCGCCGACCTCCTCGACGAGGTGGGCTACGACGAGTTGAGCACCCGGGCCGTTGCCGCCCGCGCCGGGGTGCCCATCGGCTCGGTCTACCGCTTCTTCGGCAACAAACGGCAGATGGCCGACGCCCTCGCCCAGCGCAACCTGGAGCGCTACACCGAGCGGGTCACCGAGCGGCTGAAGGACGCGCCGAAGGGCGACTGGCGGGCGGCGATGGACGCGGTGCTCGACGAGTACCTGGCCATGAAGCGCACCGCCCCCGGCTTCTCGCTCGTCGACTTCGGCAACCAGATCCCGGTCGGTGCGCGCTCCGAACCCAACCGCAGGGTCGCCGACCGCCTCACCGACCTGCTCTCCGGCTATATCGGCCGCACTCCCGACGAGGACCTGCGCCGTACCTTCCTCGTGGCCGTGGAGACCGCCGACACCCTGGTCCACCTGTCCTTCCGGATGGACCCGGAGGGTGACGAGACGATCATCGCGGAGACGCGGAAGCTGCTGCAGGCGTATCTGGCGCGGGTCCTGGACTGACGTCACCGGGATCACGCGGGTTTGCGACCTCATCCCCGGGAGGGACTCCCCACGCGACATACCGCTCGGTATGCTCGGCGCGAGTTCCCTGACCCCGGGAGGCCCCCATGCCCCGCACCGCCCTGCGAATCTGCCCCCTGTGCGAGGCGACCTGCGGGCTGACCCTCACCATCGAGGGCACCCGCGTCACCGGCGCCCGCGGTGACCGTGACGACGTCTTCAGCAAGGGTTTCATCTGCCCGAAGGGTGCCTCCTTCGGCGCCGTCGACGGCGACCCCGACCGGCTGCGCACCCCCCTCGTGCGCAGGGACGGCGAGCTGCGTGAGGCCACCTGGGCGGAGGCCTTCGACGCGGTCGCCGCCGGGGTCCGGGGCGTCGTCGAGCGGTACGGCGCGGATTCCGTCGGCGTCGTGCTCGGCAACCCCAACGTCCACACCGTCGCCGGCGGCCTCTACCCGCAGGTCCTGCTCGGCGCCCTGGGCAGCCGCAGCGTCTTCACCGCGTCCACGGTCGACCAGATGCCCAAGCACGTCTCCAGCGGCCTGCTCTTCGGTGATGCCAACGCGATACCGGTGCCCGACCTGGACCACACGGACCACCTGCTCCTCATCGGCGCCAACCCCCTGGAGTCCAACGGCAGTCTGTGCACCGCCCCCGACTTTCCCGGCAAGCTCAAGGCGCTCAAGGCCCGTGGCGGCACCCTCACCGTCATCGACCCGCGCCGCACCCGCACCGCGAAGCTCGCCGACCGGCACATCGCCATCCGGCCCGGCGCGGACGCCCTGTTGCTCGCCGCGATGGCCCAGGTCCTCTTCGAGGAGGGCCTGGTGGACCTCGGCGACCTCGCCCCGCACATCGAGGGCCTCGACGGGCTCCGCGCCGAGCTGGGGGACTTCACCCCGGACGCGGTCGCCCACGCCTGCGACGTGGACGCCGACACCATCCGCGTCCTCGCCCGCGAACTCGCCGCCGCGCCGACCGCCGCCGTGTACGGCCGGATCGGCAGCTGCACCGTCCCGCACGGCACCCTCGCCAGCTGGCTCGTCGACGTCCTCAACATCCTCACCGGCAACCTCGACCGGCCCGGCGGCGCGCTCTTCCCGCAGGCCGCCACCGACCGGACCCCGCGACCCGCCGGCCCCGGCCGCGGCTTCGCGCTCGGGCGCTGGCACTCCCGGGTCAGCCGGCACCCCGAGGCGAAGGGCGAGCTGCCGCTGTCCGCACTCGCCGAGGAGATCGACACCGCGACCGCCGAGGGCGAGCCGATCCGGGCGCTCATCGCCGTCGCCACCAACCCCGTGCTCTCCGCGCCCGACGGCGCCCGGCTCGACAAGGCCCTGGCCTCCCTCGACTTCATGGTCAGCGTCGACCCGTACCTGAACGAGACCGCGCGCCACGCCGACGTCGTACTGCCCCCGCCGCCGCCCTCGCAGAGCCCGCACCACGACTTCGCCTTCAACACCCTCGCCGTCCGCAACCAGGTCCGCTACACCCGCCCCGCCGTCCCGCTGGAGCCCGGCCGGATGGCGGAGACCGAGATCCTGGCCCGGCTGATCCTGGCGGCCGGCGGAATGCACGGCGCCGAACCGTCCGCCGTGGACGACATGGTCATCGGCCAGACCCTCGGCAAGGCGGTCAACGACCCCCACTCCCCGGTGCACGGCCGCGACCCGCAGGAACTCGCCGCCCTGCTCGCCGGAGACACCGGCCCCGAGTGCCGGCTCGACCTGATGCTGCGCCTCGGCCCCTACGGCGACGGCTTCGGCGCACGGCCCGACGGGCTCACCCTGGAGCAGCTGCTCGCCCACCCGCACGGCATCGACCTCGGGCCCCTCACGTCCCGCCTCCCGCAGCCACTGAAGACCAGGAGCGGCAAGGTCGAACTGCTGCCGCGGCCGATCGCCGACGACCTGCCCCGGCTGCGCGCGGCCCTCGACACCAGCCCCGCGGCCCTGGTCCTCGTCGGCCGCCGGCACCTGCGCTCCAACAACAGCTGGATGCACAACGTGCCCGCCCTCACCGGCGGCACCAACCGCTGCACCCTGCACATCCACCCCGAGGACGCCGAACGGCTCGGCGTGCGCGACGGCGCCGACGTACGCGTCAAGGGCGCCGGGGGAGAGGTGGTCACCCCCGCCGAGGTCACCGACGGCGTCCGCCCCGGCGTCGTCAGCCTTCCGCACGGCTGGGGCCATGACCGCCCCGGCACCCGCCTCAGCCACGCCGCGACCGCGCCCGGCGTCAATGTGAACCAGCTCCTCGACGGCAGCCTGCTCGACCCGCTGTCCGGCAACGCGGTCCTCAACGGCATCCCCATCGAGGTGACCGCGACAACCCTGTGGGCGTGAACGCGCCGTCGCGGCTCTGCGCTCCTTCGGGGGCGCATGGTCGTGCCGCATGGTGAATAGATCAGTCCGTTTTTCTGCTTTCCTGGCCCCTTGCTGAGTATTCGGGCACGTGTCTTCCCCCTCCCCCACACATTCCGTTAACTTCCGTGACCCACAGGCCCGTACGACCGCCACGGAAGCGACAGCCATGACACGCGCCATCTCCCTGCACAACGTGAGCAAGGCCTTCGCGCGAGGTGTCCGCGTGGTGGACCGGTTGTCCCTGGACATCGCCCCCGGCGAGTTCCTCGTGCTGCTCGGGCCGTCCGGCTGCGGCAAGTCGACCGTGCTCAGAATGATCGCCGGACTGGAGGAGATCGACGAGGGCGAGTTATTCCTCGACGGCGAGCTCGGCAACGATCTCCTGCCGGCCGACCGGGACATCGCGATGGTGTTCCAGAACTTCGCCCTCTACCCGAGCATGACCAGCCGCGACAACATCGGCTTCCCGCTGCGCATCGAGGCGCCCGGCGCGGACCCGCGCCCCCGCGTGGACGCCACCGCCCGCATGCTGGGCATCGAGGACCTCCTCGACCGATTCCCCAGCCAGCTCTCCGGCGGCGAACGCCAGCGTGTGGCGATGGGCCGGGCGATCGCCCGGCACCCCTCGGCCTTCCTGATGGACGAGCCGCTCTCCAATCTCGACGCCAAGCTCCGCAACCACCTGCGTGCCGAGATATCGAAGCTGACCAGGGAGCTGGGCGTCACCACGGTCTACGTCACCCACGACCAGGCCGAGGCGATGTCCCTCGGCGACCGGGTCGCCGTGCTGCGCGGGGGAGTCCTCCAGCAGGTCGACACCCCGCGCACGGTCTACGCCCTGCCCCGCAACGTCTTCGTCGCCGCCTTCATCGGCATCCCGCGCATCAACCTCCTGCGCGGGGTGATCCGCGCCCCGCTCGACGGCGCGATGACCGTCAACCTCGGCAAACAGGCCCTGCCCCTGCCCGAACCCCTCTGTCTGGACCACAGGTTGCTGCGGGTGCAGCAGGGCCGGGAGGTGATCGTCGGGCTGCGTCCGGAGGCGGTGCGGATCGCCAGGCATTCCACGGCCCGGCCCGGCGAGGTGCCGCTCACCGGCCTGGTGGAGCATGTCGAGTTCCAGGGGCACGAGGTGCTCGTCCACTTCAACACCGGCTCCCGGCCCGCCGTCGTACCGGATCTGGAGGCCCCGCGACCGGTCGCCCGGCCGTCCCGGCGCCGGCGGGAGGGGCCGACCATGCTCGATCGGCTGCGGGACCGGGCCGGTTCGAAGCGGGCGGGACCGGTCGTCGTACTGGAGCATCCGGCGGACGCCGAGCCCGAGCCCGCACCCCCGGAGGGGCGGCTGCCCGGCGATCTGGTCGTGCGCACCACGCCCGACATCCAGCTCCGGCACGGCATGCAGATCCCTCTCCTGGTCGACCTCGCCCACCTGTTCGTCTTCGACCAGCACGGCGAACGGATCAGCCCGTCCCCGGCGCGGCTGCCGGACCTGGACGAGTGAAACCCGCCGGAAACCGGGACCGGGACAGGCCGAAACCCGTAGGAAGGGGGCATGCGCACTCATTCCCTCCGTAACCGGTCGGCCCTCGCCGTCGCCGGGCTGCTGCTCGCCGGTGCCCCGGCCGCCTACACGGCGGTGGCCGACGGCCGGCCGTCGGCCGCACCGGCGCGCGGAAAGCCGTACGTCGAGACCACGCTGTTCTTCGGCACCGCCCGCCCCGACGGCGGTCCCGCCGTCACCGACCGGCAGTTCATGGCCTTCGTCGACAAGGAGGTCACCCCGGACTTCCCCGACGGGCTCACCGTGCAGAACGGGCGCGGGCAGTGGCGGGACGGGCACGGCACGATCGAGAAGGAGCGGTCGTACGAGCTGATCCTGCTGTATCCGGAGTCGGCGGCGACGGGCAGCGACCGGAAGATCGAGGAGATCCGGCGGGCCTACGAGAAGGCCTTCGCGCAGGAGAGTGTGGGGAGGGTGGACGAACGGGCACAGGTCGACTTCTGACCGTGTCGACTTCTGACGGTGTCGACTTTTGGCCGTGTCGACTTTTGGCCGTGTCGACTCCGGCCGTGTCGACTTCCGGCCCGGTCTGCCTCTGATCCTGGAGGGGCACGTCTGGTGCGTGAAAACTATCGCCGCTAGTTTGTGAGTCGGACGACGACACAGCCCCGCCGGGAGGAAGCAGCATGAAGGCACACGACGGCCTGTACATCGACGGCGCCTGGCGCGCCGCCGAGAGCCAGGACGTGATCGAGGTCGTGAACCCGGTCGACGAGCAGGTGATCGGCCGGGTCCCGGCGGGCGGCGCGCTCGACGTCGACACGGCCGTACGCGCCGCTCGTGCCGCCCTCCCGGCCTGGGCGGCCACCCCGCCCGCCGAGCGGGCCGCCCGCCTCGGTGGGCTGCGCGACGTCCTGGCGGCCCGCAAGGACGAGATCGCCGAGACGGTGACCGCGGAACTGGGCTCACCCCCGCAGTTCTCCCAGGCCGTCCACGCGGGCGTGCCGATCGCGGTCGCGGGCTCGTACGCCGAACTGGCGGCCTCCCATCCCTTCGAGGAGAAGGTCGGCAACTCGACCGTCTATCAGGAGCCGGTGGGCGTGGTCGGCGCGATCACGCCCTGGAACTACCCGCTGCACCAGATCGTCGCCAAGGTCGCCCCGGCGCTCGCCGCCGGCTGCACGGTCGTGCTGAAGCCCGCCGAGGACACCCCGCTCACCGCCCAGCTGTTCGCGGAAGCGGTGCACGAAGCGGGCCTCCCTGCAGGTGTGTTCAACCTGGTCACCGGCCTCGGCCCGATCGCCGGGCAGGCCCTCGCCGAGCACCCGGGAGTGGACCTGGTCTCCTTCACCGGCTCCACGGCCGTCGGCAGGCAGATCGGCGCGACCGCCGGGGCGGCCGTCAAGAAGGTGGCCCTGGAACTGGGCGGCAAGTCCGCGAACGTCATCCTCCCCAGCGCCGACCTCGCCAAGGCCGTCAACGTCGGCGTGGCCAACGTGATGTCCAACTCGGGCCAGACGTGCAGCGCCTGGACACGGATGCTGGTGCACGCCGACCGGTACGAGGAGGCGGTGCAGCTGGCGGCCACGGCAGCCGCCAAGTACGGTGAGCGGATCGGTCCCGTCGTCAGCGCCAAGCAGCAGGCCAGGGTGCGGGTTTACATCGAGAAGGGCGTCGCCGAAGGCGCCCGGCTGGTCGCCGGCGGCCCCGAAGCCCCGCGCGAACAGGGCTACTTCGTCAGCCCGACGGTCTTCGCGGACGTCACCCCCGAGATGGCGATCGCCCAGGAGGAGATCTTCGGCCCGGTGCTGTCGATCCTGCGCTACGAGGACGAGGAGGACGCCCTCCGTATCGCCAACGGCACGGTCTACGGCCTCGCGGGCGCCGTCTGGGCCGGGGACGAGGCGGAGGCGGTGGCCTTCGCCCGGCGCATGGACACCGGGCAGGTCGACATCAACGGCGGCCGGTTCAACCCCCTTGCCCCGTTCGGCGGTTACAAGCAGTCCGGCGTGGGCCGCGAACTCGGCGCGCACGGCCTCGCCGAGTACCTCCAGACCAAGTCCCTGCAGTTCTGAGGAGGTTGCTCTGATGGCTGTCATGGTCCGAGCCGCCGTGCTGCCCGCGGTCGGCGCCCCCCTGTCCGTCACCGCGATCGAACTCCCGGACCCCGGGCCCGGCCAGGTCCGGGTCCGGCTCGCCGCCGCCGGGGTCTGCCACTCCGACCTGTCCCTCTCCGACGGCACCATGCGGGTACCGGTCCCGGCGGTCCTCGGCCACGAGGGCGCGGGCACCGTGGTGGCGGTGGGGGAGGGCGTCACCCGGCTGTCGCCCGGTGACCCGGTCGTCCTCAACTGGGCGCCCGCCTGCGGACGTTGCCACGCCTGCTCGCTCGGCGAGGTATGGCTGTGCGCCGACGCGCTGACCGGCGCCGCCGGCGTCCACGCCCGCACGGCGGACGGCACCGACCTCCATCCCGGCCTGAACGTCGCCGCGTTCGCCGAGGAGACGGTGGTCGCCGAGTCCTGCGTGCTGCCGCTCCCGCCCGGCATCCCCCTCACGGACGCGGCCCTCCTCGGCTGTGCGGTCCTCACGGGCTACGGCGCCGTGCACAACTCGGCGCGGGTCCGCGAGGGCGAGACCGTCGCGGTGTTCGGCGTCGGCGGGGTGGGCCTGGCCACCGTGCAGGCGGCCCGGATCGCCGGCGCGTCCCGGATCATCGCCGTCGACGTCTCCCCGGAGAAGGAGGAACTCGCGCGGGCGGCGGGCGCCACGGACTACGTCGTCGCCTCCGACACCACCCCTCGTGCGATCCGCGCCCTCACCGGCAGACAGGGCGTCGACGTCTCCGTGGAGTGCGTCGGCCGCGCGGTCAGCATCCGGGCGGCCTGGGAGTCCACCCGCCGGGGCGGCCGTACGACGGTGGTCGGCATCGGCGCCAAGACGGAACAGGTCACCTTCAACGCCCTGGAGCTCTTCCACTGGGGCCGCACCCTCTCCGGCTGCGTCTACGGAAACTCCGACCCGGCCCGCGACCTGCCGCTGCTCGCCGAGCACATCCGCGCGGGCCGCCTGGACCTGAGTGCGCTGGTCACGGAACGGATCGCCCTCGAAGGCATCCCGGACGCCTTCGAGAACATGCTCGCGGGCAAGGGCGGCCGGGCGCTGGTGGTGTTCTGAGCGGGCGGCGTCCTCACGCCGACTCCCGCGCCTCCTCGGGCCGTGTCCCGTTCGCGGCCACGACCCGGGAGGCCCGGACCCGCGACCGGGACACCGCCACACCGGCCAGGCACAGCACCCCGCCCGCGAGCGTCAGCGCACCGGGCACCTCGCCGAGCGCCAGCCATGACATCAGGACGACCAGCGCGGGCACCGCGTAGGTGGTCGCGCCCATCCGGCTGGCGGTCGTACGGGCGAGCGCGTACGCCCAGGTGGTGAAGGCCAGCGCCAGCGGGAACACGCCCAGATAGAGCATGTCGAGGGTCGCGGAGAGCGGGGCCGCGGCCGCGTCGCGGGCGAGCTGCCCGGTGAACGGCAGACAGGCGAGGGCACCGACGAGACACCCGTAGGTCGTCACCTGGAGCGCGCTCGCCCGCCCGAGCGCCGGCTTCTGCGCGACGACCCCGCCGGCGTACGCGACGGCCGCGAGCAGGCAGAGCACCACGCCGAGCACCGAGGAACCGCCCCCGCCCGACATCGACAGCCCGACGGTCACCGCACCCGCGAACGACACGGCCATCCCCGCGAGCAGCCGCGGAGGCATCGGATCGCGGAGCAGCCGGGCACCGAGCAGGGCGATCAGGATCGGGCCGATGTTCACGACCAGGGCGGCGGTGCCGGCGTCCACCTGCTGCTCGCCCCAGTTCAGGACGACGCTGTAGAAGCCGAACCAGAGCAGACCGGATATCAGGATGCCCCGCCAGGCGGACCTGGGCGGCAGGCCCTCCCGCCGTACGGCACAGAGAAGCCCGAGCACGAGGGTCCCGGAGAGCAGTCGGCCGAGGGCGAGGGCGCCGGGGGAGTAGGAGTCGCCCGCGCTGCGGATCGCCACGAAGGCGGAGGCCCAGAGCACGACGGTGACGACGGCAGCGGCGGCCGGGAGGAGGTGGCGGGGAGCGCGAGCGGCGGGGTTCTTCATGGGGTCGAGGGTAAGGAGTGGGGGTGGGTGGGAGCTGGCGGATTTCGGACGGGTGGGTGAGGCGAGCCCCGTAGGGGGCGCTGGGGGTATCCCCGGCCGAAGGCTGGGGGAGGAACTGCGCGATCAGCCCCCACCGGCCCGCAGTCGACGCACGACCGCAGCGTCCCCTACGCCGTCTCCTTCACCCGCGCGAACTGTTCGCTCAACCCGTCCAGCAGCGCCCGCAACCCCGTCTCGAACGCCCGTTCGTCGATCTTCTCCTGGCGCTCCGACAGGAGATGCGCCTGTCCCAGATGCGGGTAGTCGGCCGGATCGTACGCGCTCGCGTCGTCCACGAACCCACCGGCGAACGACCCCAGCGCCGACCCCATGATGAAGTACCGCATCAGCGCCCCGATCGACGTCGCCTGCGCCGCCGGCCACCCCGCGCCCACCATCGCGCCGTAGACCGCGTCCGCGAGCCGCAGCCCGGCCGGGCGCCTGCCGGGGCCCCGTGCGAGGACCGGGACGATGTTCGGGTGGTTCCGGAGCGCCGCCCGGTACGACACCGCCCAGTCGTGCAGGGCGGTCCGCCAGTCCCGGCCGGCGTCGTGCCCGAGGTTCTCGAACATCGAGAGATCGACCTGTGCGCTCACCGAGTCCGCGACCGCCTCCAGGATCTCGTCCTTGGTGCGGAAGTGGTTGTAGAGCGAGGGCCCGCTCACCCCCAGCTCGGCCGCGAGCCGGCGGGTGGAGACGGCCGCCAGCCCCTCCGCGTCCACGAGTTCCCGGGCCGTCGTGACGATCCGGTCGGTGCTGAGGAGGGGCTTGCGCGGTCGGGCCATGGCGCACATAGTAGGGCTGCAGCAAGAAACTAGCAGTGCTAATTTAAATGTACAGGCTTGTACGGCTTTCGAGATCAGACTGGGGTGATCGCATGGTGAACCTGGGGCTCAGCGAGGAGCAGAGCGCCGTACGGCAGCTGGCCCGCGACTTCGTCGAGCGTGAGATCGCCCCGAACGTGATCGCCTGGGATCGTGCCGAGGAGGTCGACCGGGGCATCGTGAAGAAGCTCGGCGAGGTCGGCTTCCTGGGGCTGACCGTCGACGAGGAGTACGGCGGCTCGGGCGGCGACCATCTGTCGTACTGCCTGGTGACGGAGGAACTCGGGCGCGGGGACTCCTCCGTGCGCGGGATCGTGTCGGTCTCCCTGGGGCTGGTCGCCAAGACCGTCGCCGCCTGGGGGAGCGAGGAGCAGAAGCGGCGCTGGCTGCCGGGGCTGACCTCCGGCGCGTACGTCGGCTGCTTCGGCCTCACCGAACCCGGCACCGGCTCCGACGCGGGCAACCTCACCACCCGTGCCGTTCGCGAAGGCGACGAGTACGTCGTCAACGGCAGCAAGATGTTCATCACCAACGGCACCTGGGCCGACGTCGTCCTCCTCTTCGCCCGTTCCACCGACGCCCCCGGTCACAAGGGCGTCTCCGCGTTCCTGGTACCGGCCGACACGCCCGGTCTGACCCGCCGGGCCGTCCACGGCAAGCTCGGCCTGCGCGGGCAGGCCACCGCCGAGGTCGTCCTGGAGGACGTGCGGGTGCCGGCGTCCGCGATGCTCGGACCGGAGGGCAAGGGCTTCTCGGTCGCCATGTCGGCGCTCGCCAAGGGGCGGATGTCGGTCGCGGCCGGCTGTGTCGGCATAGCCCAGGCGGCGCTCGACGCGGCCGTGCAGTACGCCGGGGAGCGGGAGCAGTTCGGGACCCCGATAGCGGGCCACCAACTGGTCCAGGAGCTCCTCAGCGACATCGCCGTCGACGTCGACGCGGCCCGGCTGCTGACCTGGCGGGTCGCCGACCTGATCGACCGCGGGCTGCCGTTCGCCACCGAGTCCTCCAAGGCCAAGCTCTTCGCCTCCGAGGCCGCCGTGCGCGCCGCCAACAACGCCCTCCAGGTCTTCGGCGGCTACGGCTACATCGACGAGTACCCGGTCGGCAAACTCCTGCGCGACGCCCGGGTGATGACCCTCTACGAGGGCACCAGCCAGATCCAGAAACTGCTCATCGGGCGGGCGCTGACGGGGGTTTCGGCGTTCTGAGCACTCCCGGGGCCGGGGGGATGAGTACGTGCTGAGTACTTCGGCGGATGTGGCGCGGCCCACAGCCGCCGAGACTCGACCCATGAGCGACACACCGGTCAGAAACCAGAACACGGCCGCCTTCTACGGCCAGGCCGTCCTCTCCTTCGGTATCGCCATGGCGGCCACCGTCATCGGCATCTTCCAGCTGCACGCCGACGCCTGGGTGCGTGGCTTCCTCGGCATCGCCGTGCTCTATCTCGTCACCTCCGCCTTCACGCTTGCGAAGGTGATCCGTGACCGCCAGGAGGCCGGGCAGATCGTCAGCCGGGTCGACCAGGCCAGGCTGGAGAAGCTGCTCGCCGAGCACGACCCGTTCGAGAAGCTCTGACCGGCCGGAAAGCCGCGTGAAAAACCGTGTGAAAAGCCGCGCCGAAGCTGCGTGAAAAGCTCTGAGCGGGCACACTAAGCGCTCGCTCAGCTTCGGCGGTATGGTGGAGCTCCTGTATCGAGAGGGGCGAGCGAGCGATGAGTACGGCGGAGGAGACGACCGGCGGCGAGATCGAGCCGTGGGAAGAGGTCACCCCTGACGCGGCCAGGCGACTGCTGGTCGCCGCCGTGGAGGCCTTCGCCGAGCGCGGCTACCACGCCACCACCACCCGCGACATCGCGGGCCGCGCCGGTATGAGCCCGGCCGCGCTCTACATCCACTACAAGACCAAGGAAGAGCTGCTCCACCGGATCAGCCGCATCGGTCACGACAGGGCCCTGGAGATCCTCCAGACCGCCGCCCGCCGCGAGGGCACCGCCGCCGAGCGGCTCGCCGACGCCGTCAGCTCCTTCGTCCGCTGGCACGCCGGCCGGCGCACCACCGCCCGGGTGGTGCAGTACGAACTCGACGCCCTCGGCCCCGACGCCCGCGCCGAGATCCTCGCGCTGCGCCGTGAGGTCGACGGCGAGGTGCGAGGGATCATCGAGGAGGGCGTCGCGTCCGGCGAGTTCGACGTCCTCGACGTGCACGGCACCACCCTCGCGGTGCTCTCCCTCTGCATCGACGTCGCCCGCTGGTTCAACGTGGGCGGCCCCCGCACCCCCGAGGAGGTCGGCGCGCTCTACGCCGACCTCGTGCTCCGGATGGTGGGGGCCAAGTAGCCCACGGGCCGCTCAGAGGTAGTAGCGGGACACCGACTCCGCGACGCAGACCGGCTTGTCGCCGCCCTCGCGCTCCACGCTGAAGGCGACGGTCACCTGGACGCCGCCCGTGACGTCCTCCACACCGGTGATCGTCGCGGTGGCGCGCAACCGGGAGCCGACCGGGACGGGGGCGGGGAAGCGGACCTTGTTGGTGCCGTAGTTCACGCCCATCTTCACGCCCTCGACCTTGATCAGCTGGGGGCCGAAGAGCGGGAGCAGTGACAGGGTCAGATAGCCGTGCGCGATGGTAGTCCCGAACGGGCCCGCGGCCGCCTTCTCCGGGTCGACATGGATCCACTGGTGGTCGCCCGTCGCGTCCGCGAACAGATCGATCCGCTTCTGGTCGACCTCCAGCCAGTCGGTGTGGCCCAGCTGCTCGCCCACGGCCGCCTTCAGCTCGTCGGGGGAGGTGAAGATCCTCGGTTCTGCCATGTCGCCGGCCCTCTCGCACTCGCACGGTCACACACACATTGTCTAAGCAACTGCTTAGCATGCTCGGATGGGAGGCCCCTGTCAACGGACCCCGGCCCGGGCGGGTCGGTAGGGTCTGAGGGGTGCCGCAGATTCCCGAGAAGATCCAAGAGCTGAGCGTCGGCCAGCTGGCCGCGCGCAGCGGCGCCGCCGTCTCCGCGCTGCACTTCTACGAGTCCAAGGGCCTCATCAGCAGCCGGCGGACCACCGGCAACCAGCGCCGCTACACCCGTGACACGCTGCGCCGCGTGGCCTTCGTCCGGGCGGCACAGCGCGTCGGCATCCCGCTGGCCACGATCCGCGAGGCCCTCACGGAACTCCCCGAGGAGCGCACCCCGACCCGGGAGGACTGGGCGCGGCTCTCCGAGGCGTGGCGGGCGGAACTCGACGAGCGCATCAGGCAGTTGAACCGGTTGCGCGACCATCTGACCGACTGCATCGGGTGCGGGTGTCTGTCCTTGAGCAGCTGTGTGCTGTCCAACCCGGACGACGCGTTCGGCGAACGCCGGGCTGGGTCGAGTCTGCTGCCGGAGGGGCGACGGCCGTAGTTCGGGTGCGGGCCGGTGGGGGCTGGTCGCGCAGTTCCTCCCCCAGCCTTCGGCCGGGGGTACCCCCAGCGCCCCTTACGGGGCTTACTCAACTGCGGGCATGCGTGCCGCCCGGGGCGGCACGGGTGGGTGCGACGGCACCCTGCAAGCGCCGGTAAGCGTCCCCCCGCCCCCACCCCCAGCACCTACTCGAACTCTGTCCCGCCCTTCCGGGTCAGATAGGCCCCGCTCACCGCCTTGGCGATCGCCCGGCCCCCGGTCACCGTGCTGTAGCGCTCCACCAGCGGCCGCATCACCACGCCCTCGCGCAGGTGCAGCCCGCGCCCGGACACGGTCTCCCGTCCGCTCGCGATCTCCAGTACCCGCTCGATGGCGTAAGGCCCCTCGAACAGCCTTGGTACCAGCGGCAGTTCCTCGGCCAGGAACTCCGCCGCGTCCAGCCACCGCACCGCCCCGTCGATCTCCGCCGACACATCGAACGCGGCGTACCCGAGGGACTCCCGTCGGCCGTCGGCGCCGTAGGCCAGGTCCTGGACGCCCGCGCCGTACACCTCGCCGAAGATCCCGACCCGGCGCGCCCCCAGCCGGGCGGCGAGGCGGGCGGCCGCCTCGGCGACGCCGTGGGCCCGCACGGCCCGCCAGTACAGGTTGCGCGGGTCCTCCTTCAGCGCCAGCGACTTCGCCCCGAAGCCCTTGGAGGAGACGTACACCCGGTCCTCGTCGGCGAGGTAGGTGAGCAGGCAGGCCGAGCCGTGGATCTTCTCGGTGAGGACCACCGGTTCGCCGGGCTCGAAGATGCCGGGGTAGCGCTGGATGTTCTCGATGTCGACCCATGGCATCAGCTCGGGCGCCGCTTCGACGTCGCCGTCCATGGTCGGCGGGACCGGCGGCACCCACTTGGTGATGCCGAGCGCCGCCGCGAAGTCGGTGCCCTCGGCCGCCGCCCGCGCCAGGTCCACGCCCGCCAGCGCCTTCGGCCGGCACACGATCCCCTGGGACAGCTCACCGCGCAGCCGCACCGCCCGCACCCGGTCGGAGCCGCTGCCCGCCAGCCGCCCGGTCAGCCCCAGCTCCTCGATCAGCCCGGCCGGAAGCACGGACTGCTCGGGGATGTAGACGGCGGCCTCGCCGGTGCGGTACGCGCCCTTGGCCACGACCGCGCGGTACAGGCCCACCTGGGCCAGTTCCAGCGCGTCGGCGTTCGGGTGTTCGTGGACGGTCAGGACTTCGGCGGTGACGCGCAGCGTCGACATCGGTGCTCCTGCGGTTCCTCAGACGGGTGTCATCGCCCCCAACTCTCCGCACGGGAAAGGGGTGGAACCAGCGGTTTACCGACTGCTAGCGTCGCCCGCTCAGTTGAGGGGGTGCGGCATCCCCGGCGCACCCCCAGGTGGTCAGGCCGACATGAGCAGCCGCCCGCGCCTGGCGTAGGCCAGGGCCTCGGGGGTGAGCACCGGACGCGGCACCAGGATCCCGCAGTCCGCGCAGACCGGACCGGCGGAGGGCTCGTGGTCCAGGTCGTACTTCCAGATGAGGCGCTCCCCTTCGCACACCGGGCAGCCCGTGCCCGGTTCGCGCTCCAGGGCGGCGATCAGCCGTCGCAGCACCTCGGCGAGTGGTTCGTCGGGATGGACCCGGGGGTCGTCGCACCAGGCCACTCCGAATCCGCCCCAGGTCAGCCGGTGCCAGTCGTCCACGCTGCCGGGACGGCGCAGCCCGTCGTGCTTCTCCTTCTTGCGACGCTCGGCGAACTCGACCTCATAGGCCAGCCAGACCGCCCGCGCCTCTTCCAGCTCGTCCAGCGCGCCCACGAGACGCGCCGGATCGGGGGACCGGTCCTCGGGACCGAACCCGGCCCGCGCACACAGATGGTCCCAGGTCGCGCGGTGCCCGTAAGGAGCGAACCGCTCCAGGCACTTGCGCAGCGAGTAACGCCGTAGCGCCAGATCGCACCGTGGGTCTCGCACCTGTCTCGCCAGACTCCGGAAACCGGCCATCGCCCTGCACCTCCGTCACACCTGCACCTGTACTTCGGTCACTTCGGCGTCGCCGCACGGACTTCGCGCGACGTTGCCGTATAGACGTATCGACACTCGAATCGGCTCCATCCGATTTCCGATGCCGTCCATAAGGCCGCCCGCCTTGACCGACAGCCGTTGGCACCGGACGCTCCGGTGACCACTCCAAAACTTGACGCATGTTCATCTTCAATCCCGGGGATACCGGCGGTAACGTCCGGCACCACCCCTCGTCCAGAGGAGATGTCATGCAACGACGCACCAGACATCACGCGTTGTTCGACAAGTTGAGAACTCCCCGCAGGCTCCCCGGGTTCCTGAAAGCCGCATCCGTGTGCGCGCTGATAGCCGGGCTGCTCTCCCCGCTCGCCCAGGCTCCGGCCGCCGCGGCCGCCTCCAACGACTACTGCGGCGGCCAGTGCTCGGACATCCTGCCGCCCGGCGAGAACGGCAATGCCACCCTCGCCCAGATCCTGCTCAACCAGGCCTTCGGTACCGAGCCCAGTCATGCCGAGGACCAGCTCGGCCCTTACGCCAACCTCGCCACGGGTGCCTCCACCCTCACCGACGCGAAGATCAACACGTTCTTCAACGACGCGTCGTTCGGGGTCGCTTCGAGTCAAGTCGCCTCCACGGAGAGCCCGGCCGGCCGCAGCGACGTCACCATCGTCCGCGACAAGGCCACCGGGGTGCCTCATATCACCGGTACCACCAGATACGGCACGGAGTTCGGCGCGGGTTATGCGGCCGCTGAGGACCGGCTGTGGCTCATGGACGTGTTCCGGCACGTCGGCCGCGGCCAGCTCACCACCTTCGCCGGCGGCGTCGCCTCCAACCAGGGCCTTGAACAGGAGTTCTACCGGAACGCCCCGTACACCGAGGCCGACCTCCAGGCGCAGATCGACAACGCCGTCGCCAACAACGGCACCCGCGGCCAGCAGGCGCTCGACGATGCCAACGCCTATCTCGCCGGTATCAACGCCTATATCGACGCCTCGGACAGCGGCCGTTACTTCCCCGGCGAGTATGTGCTGACCGGTCACAAGGACTCGATCACCAACGCCGGTACGATCGACCACTTCAAGATCACCGACCTGGTGGCGCTGGCCTCCGTGATCGGCACGCTGTTCGGCTCCGGCGGCGGTGGCGAGGTCAACAACGCCATCTCCCTGCTCGCCGCCCAGGAGCAGTACGGCGTGACCGAGGGCACCAAGGTCTGGGAGTCGTTCCGCGAACGCAACGACCCCGAGGCCGTCCTCACCGTCCACAACGGCGAGAGCTTCCCGTACGGCACCAAGCCGTCCGACCCGCAGGGCGAGGCACTGCCCGACGCCGGTTCGGTGACCACGGAGCCGCTGGTCTACGACGCCACGGGCACCGGCGCCGACCAGAGCGCCAGCGCCGCCTCGGCCACGGCGACCGCGACGGCCCTCAGCTCGGCCAAGCGCGGGATGTCCAACGCCCTGGTGGTCAGCGGCAAGTACACCGCGAGCGGACATCCGATCGCCGTCTTCGGACCGCAGACCGGCTACTTCGCCCCGCAGCTCCTCATGCTCCAGGAGATCCAGGGCCCGGGCATCAGCGCCCGCGGCGCCTCGTTCGCGGGCCTGAGCATGTATGTCGAACTCGGCCGCGGCCAGGACTACTCGTGGTCCGCCACGACCTCCGGCCAGGACATCATCGACTCCTACGCCGTCGAACTCTGCACGGACGACTACCACTACCTGTACCACGGCACCTGCACCGCCATGGACAAGGTCGAGCAGAAGAACTCCTGGACCCCGACCACGGCCGACGGCACGGCCGCGGGCTCGTACACCATGCGCGTGTGGAAGACGAAGTACGGGCCGGTCGAGTACCGGGCCACCGTCGGCGGGAAGAAGGTCGCCTACACCACCCTGCGCTCCTCCTACATGCACGAGGCCGACTCGATCATCGGCTTCCAGATGCTCAACGATCCCAGCTTTGTGAACAGTCCGCAGACCTTCCAGAGCGCGGTGCAGCACATCAACTACACCTTCAACTGGTTCTACGCCGATTCCTCGCACACCGCGTACTACAACAGCGGCAACAACCCGGTGCGCCCGAGCGGTGTCGACCCCGAGTTCCCGGTCTGGGGCCAGGCCGCCTACGAGTGGCAGAACTGGGACCCGACCACCAACACGGCCGACTACACCCCGGCCTCCGCGCACCCCCAGTCCATCGACCAGGACTACTACATCTCCTGGAACAACAAACAGGCGCTCGACTACACGACCGCCAGCTGGGGTGACGGCTCGGTCCATCGAGGCAACCTCCTCAACGACCGGGTGAAGAAACTCGTCGCGGCGGGCGGGGTCACACGATCTGCGCTTGTCAAGGCCATGTCAGATGCATCTTTGACGGACCTGCGCGCCGAGGACGTGCTGCCGAACCTGCTGAAGGTGATCAACAGCAGTACGGTGACCGACTCCACGGCCGCAGCGGCCGTCACCAAGCTCCAGACCTGGCTGACGGCGGGCGGCAAGCGCACGGAGACCTCGGCGGGCTCGAAGACCTACGCCAACTCCGACGCCATCCGGATCCTCGACGCCTGGTGGCCGCTGCTGGTGAAGGCCGAGTTCCAGCCCGGCCTCGGCTCCGACCTGTACACCGCGATGACCGCCAACCTGCCGATCGACGAGGCCCCGTGGGCCGCGCACGGGCCCACCGGCTCACACGCGGGAAGCTCCTACCAGTACGGCTGGTGGAGCTACGTCGACAAGGACATCCGGTCGGTGCTGGGCCAGACCGTGTCCGGGCCGCTGGCCGAGCAGTACTGCGGCGGCGGCAGCCTCAGCTCCTGCCGGAGCATCCTGATCAGCACGCTGGACACAGCGGCGGGTACGAGTGCGTCCACCGTCTACCCCGGGGACTCCCTCTGCTCGGCGGGCAACCAGTGGTGCGCCGACTCGATCGTCCAGCGCACCCTGGGCGGCATCAAGCACTACAACATCAGCTGGCAGAACCGGCCGACCTTCCAGCAGGTGGTGGAGTTCACGTCCCACCGGTGAAACGCCTACCGGTGAAACGCCCACCGGTGAAACGGTAGATCAACGGGTGCCGGCGGCCGGGGTCACGCGATCCGCCCCGCCGCCAGCACCACCCGCGCCAGCTCGGGGTGCACGATGTCGCTGTGCGCCCCGGCCGGCGGGCCGCCGTTCTTCACGACCGCCGCCGCGTCGACGTTCACACAACCCGACGCGGCGAGCGGGCCGCGCAGCGCACCCGCCAGGTCCAGCGACTGGGTGTCCGGCACCGCCTGGACCCCGTCGTGACCCATCGCACCCCACTTGACGCCGAGCAGCCGCCCCACGTCGAGCATTTCCTCCGCGTCCGTGCCCACGATCGACTGTGAGTCGTCCGCCATCCGCGAGGCCAGCGGATACAGCGTGCCGAGCGCTTCGTCGAAGTGCGAGTAGCAGCACACCAGCGGGCCGTCGATCCGGTTCTCCTGGCCGTGCAGCACCCCGCTGGTACGCCCGTCCTGGGGCAGCCGGGCGGCGAACGCGTAGTGCGAGAAGGCCCCCTGGAACAGCGTCACGGACTTCACCGTGCGCACCCCGTCCGGCAGCCCGCGCAGTGCGAACGACACCAGCCGACCGCCGAAGCTGTGCCCGACCAGATGCACCCGCACCTCCGGCGCCGCCCCGGCCAACTGCCCGATCACCGGCCCGAGCCCCCGCTCCCCGACGGTCCCCCCGCGCCGCTTCATCGCGTAGTACGTCGCCTGCCGCAGCAGCTCCTTCGCCCCGTCCCAGGGATCCGGAAGCGCGAACTCGGCGGCGCCGGCGCCCTGCCGGAGGCCGGTCAGCGCATGCGCGAACTCCTCGCACAGGGCCGCCGTACCTCCCGTGAACAGCACGGGCTCGCTCTGCGGGACGCCCTCCGCGAGCGTGTCCGCCGCGAACAGCGGCTGCGGACCGCCGGGCACGACCTCGACGAGCTGCCGCACAAGCCGCCCGAACTGCTCCAGTTCGTTCGCCGGGCGCTGGTCCAGCATCCGGGCGATCTGGTCGACCACGGTGGCCCGCCCCGGGAACGTCTCCAGCAGCGCGTGCCGGGTGTCCTTGTCGAGGGCGGGTACCGGTGTCGACCCCGGCTCCGGCACCACGGCCGCAGTGGACTTCGGGAAGTCGGGGATCGGCTCGTCGCAGAACCGCATCGACGGCCAGATCACCCCGACGTACCCGATCCGTGCCTTCGGCGAGAGCTCGGGGATCGGGGCGAAGAAGTGCCGGTACAGGGCGGTCGCGCCCGAACGGTCGTTGTTCCAGCCGTGCGCGAAGACGATCAGGTCACGGACGCCGTGACCGGTCACCTCGCGCAGCAGCCGGTCGCGTTCGGCGCCGTCCGGGTCGCCGTCCGCGTCGAAGGTCAGCTCCCAGTAGGGAGTCACGCTCATCCCAGGATCGGCCATGCCGGGCTCCTCGTCCCCCGAAACGGTGCGATGTGCGCGCATCGTCCCGCCACCGGGCAACATTGGCCATACAACGCGCCTCACCTATAGAGCAGAAACTCCTTTCGGATGCGTCGGAATGCGGACAGTTCGTCCTGCCAGGCCCCGACGATCCCGTCCGGGTCCGCACCCGCGTCGATCATCGTGCGCACGGTCGTGGATCCGGTGAGCGTGTCGATCCAGTTGTCCGGCCGCCACGCGAAGCCGCTCCACACCTTCCGGGCGGTGACGAGGAGTCCGATTCCGGTGCGTACGGGGTCGTAGACGTCCCGGTCGTGCACATGGATCTGCACCCCGCCGACGGTCCGGCCCTGGAACTTCGAGAACGTCGGCGCGAAGTACGCCTCCCTGAACCGCACGCCCGGCAGCGCGAGCGCGTCGGCCGCGGCCGCCCAGCGAGCGTCGACGCCCTCCGCGCCGAGCAGTTCGAAGGGGCGGGTCGTGCCCCGGCCCTCCGACAGGTTCGTGCCCTCGAAGAGACAGGTCCCCGAGTACACCAGCGCCGTGTCCGGGGTCGGCATGTTGGGGCTCGGCGGCACCCACGGCAGGCCGTAGGCGTCGTAGAAGCGGGAGCGCTGCCAGCCCGCCATCGTGACGACGTCCAGTGCGACCGGTGCGGTCAGGAACTCCGCGTTGAACAGCCGGGCGAGCTCGGCGACGGTCATGCCGTGCGCCTGTGCGATCGGCTGCCGGCCGACGAAACTGGCGAACTCCTTGTGCAGGACCGGTCCCCGGGCGTCGCGGCCGGTCACCGGGTTGGGGCGGTCCAGGACGACGAAGCGCCTGCCGGCGAGCTGGGCGGCCTCCATGCAGTCGTACAGCGTCCAGATGTACGTGTAGAAACGCGCGCCGACGTCCTGGATGTCGAAGACGACGGTGTCCACGCCGGAGGCGGTGAAGATGTCGGCGAGGGGCCGGCCGCTCTTGAGGTAGGTGTCGTAGACGGGGAGGCCGGTCGCCGGGTCGTCGGAGCGGCCCTCGGAGCCGCCGGCCTGGGCGGTGCCGCGGAAGCCGTGCTCGGGGCCGAAGACCGCCGTCAGCTTGACCCTGGGGTCGGCGTGCATGACGTCGACGATGTGGCGGACGTCGGGGGTGATGCCGGTGGGGTTGGTGACGATGCCGACCTTCTGGCCGCCGAGGAGGGCGTAGCCGTCGGCGGCCAGGCGGTCGAAGCCGGTCCTGAAACGGGCGGGGGCGTCGGTGACGGATGCGGTGGGTACGGGGGCGACGGCCGCCGCGGTCGTAGCTGCGAGCAGACTTCGTCTGGAAAGGCGCATGGGGGTGGCCTCCGTTTGTCGTCCGGGTGCGGGTCGGTGGGGGCTGGTCGCGCAGTTCCCCGCGCCCCTTAGGTTGGTCCGGTCACCCTTCCCTTCACACATACCGACCGGTTAGTCTGGCCGATGCTGAGCCGTGTCGCGTCGTGTCGAAGGAGACCGATGGTGGGAGCCGTGCAAGATGCCCGAGTCGTCGTCACCGGGGCGGGGGGTGGCATCGGGGCCGCCCTCGCCCGCCGGTTCGCCGCCGAGGGCGCCCGCGTCGTCGTGAACGACCTGGACGGCGACAAGGCCGCCGCCGTCGCCGAGGAGATCGGCGGGATCGCCGTTCCCGGGGACGCGTCCGGCATCGTCGGGGCCGCCCGGGACGCGCTCGGCGGCAGCGTCGACGTCTACTGCGCCAACGCCGGGCTGGGCTCCGGCGGGTCCGAGGCGGCCGACGAGGCCGTGTGGGCCGCCGGCTGGGACGTCAACGTCATGGCTCATGTACGGGCCGCGCAGGAGCTGGTGCCGGAGTGGCTGGAGCGGGGGAGCGGGCGGTTCGTGTCCACCGTGTCCGCCGCCGGGCTGCTCACCATGATCGGGGCCGCGCCCTACAGCGTCACCAAGCACGCCGCCTACGCCTTCGCCGAGTGGCTGTCGCTGACATACCGGCACCGTGGCCTGAAAGTGCACGCCATCTGCCCACAGGGCGTCCGTACCGACATGCTCGCCGCCACCGGCAGCGCGGGCGATATCGTGCTGCAGCCGACGGCCATCGAGCCGGACGCCGTCGCGGACGCGCTGTTCAAGGGGATGGCGGAGGACCGGTTCCTGATCCTGCCGCATCCCGAGGTCGCCGGCTTCTACCAGGCGCGGGCCACCGACCCGGACCGCTGGCTGACGAACATGAACCACATCCAGCAGAAGTGGGAGGCCACCAGGTGACCGAGTCGGAGACCGAGTCCCGCTATGCCGCCAGGCCCTGGGTGGCGCTGCTCAACGAGGCCCAGCGCGGGCCGGTCGATCCCCCCGACTCGCTGGTGCACGCGCTGCGCGCCGCCGTCGCCGAGGCGCCCGACCGGACCTTCCTCGCCTACTTCGACGCCCGGCTCAGCTTCCGCGAGGTCGACGAGCTGAGCGACTCCGTCGCCGCGTACCTCGCCGAGCGCGGCCTGGAGCGCGGCGACCGGGTCGCCGTCGTCCTGCAGAACTCGCCGCACTTCGTGCTCGCGCTGCTCGGCGCCTGGAAGGCGGGCGCCACCGTCGTGCCGGTCAACCCGATGTACAAGTCGGGGGAGGTCTCCCACGTCCTGCGGGACGGCGAGGTCGCCGCACTGGTCTGCTCGCAGCGCGCCTGGGAGTCGTACCTGCGCGACACGGCCGCCGACTCGCCCGTGCGGATCGTGCTCACCGCCAGCGAACTGGACTTCCAGACACGCGACGACGCGCGCGTGCTGCCCTTCGAGCGGCTGCCGCAAGCCACGGATGCGGAGGACCTGGTCGCCGTCGCGCGGCAGGGCGGCAAGGCCCCTGAAGGACGGGAGCCGGCGCCCTCCGACATCGCGCTGATCAGCTACACCTCGGGGACGAGCGGCGCTCCCAAGGGCGCCACCAACCTCCACAGCAACATCATGTACAACGCCGAGCGGCAGCGGACCGGGCTCGCGCTGCCCGACGCGCCGGTCTACTACGCCCTCGCGCCCCTCTTCCACATCACCGGCATGGTCTGCCAGCTCGGCGCCTGCCTGACCAGTGCGGGCACGCTCGTGCTGACGTACCGCTTCGAGCCGGGCCTGGTCCTGGAGGCGTTCGCCGAGCACCGCCCGCAGTACACGGTCGGTCCCTCCACCGCCTTCATGGCGCTCGCCGCCCACCCCGACGTCACCCCGGAGCACTTCGCCTCCTTCGTGAACATCTCGTCGGGCGGCGCGCCGCTGCCGCCGGCCCTGGTGGAGAAGTTCCGGGCGGGCTTCGGGCCGTACATCCGCAACGGGTACGGGCTGACCGAGTGCACCGCGCCCTGCGCCTCCGTACCGCCGGGGCTGGAAGCGCCCGTCGACCCCGTCTCCGGGACCCTCGCGGTCGGGGTGCCGGGGCCCGACGGTGTCGTACGCATCATCGACGACCAGGGCGAAGAGGTGCCCTTCGGCGAGCAGGGCGAGATCGCGGTGCGCGGGCCGCAGGTCGTGCCGGGGTACTGGCGGCGGCCCGAGGCCACCGCCGAGACCTTCCCGGACGGCGAACTGCGCACCGGCGACATCGGGTTCATGGACGCCGAGGGCTGGCTGTACGTCGTCGACCGCAAGAAGGACATGATCAACGCGTCCGGCTTCAAGGTCTGGCCCCGCGAGGTCGAGGACGTGCTGTACACGCACCCGGACGTGCGCGAGGCGGCCGTCGTCGGGGTCCCGGACGGGTACCGCGGGGAGACCGTCAAGGCCTACATCAGTCTGCGCCCCGGCGCTGCAACCGATCCGGACGATCTCGCGCTCTATTGCAAGGAGAGACTGGCGGCCTACAAATATCCGCGCCAGGTGGAGATCCTGCCCGACCTGCCGAAGACGGCAAGTGGGAAGATCCTCCGACGGGAACTGCGTTCCCGACCGCAACAGGGTTAGTGGATCTACGAGAAAGGCAGGTGGCGGCAGTGCCCAGGACGACGGACGGAGACGGGGCTCCTGTTCCGCAGCGGCTTCTCGCCGCCGCCACCCGGCTCTTCGCGGAGCAGGGCTACGACCGGACCTCCGTGCAGGAGATCGTGGAGGCGGCAGGCGTCACCAAGGGGGCGCTCTACCACTACTTCGGCTCCAAGGACGACCTCCTGCACGAGGTGTACGCGCGCGTGCTGCGCGTCCAGCAGGAGCGGCTCGACGCCTTCGCGAACGCGGACGAGCCGATCGAGAAACGGCTGCGGGGCGCGGCCGCCGACGTCGTCGTGACGACGATCGAGAACCTCGACGACGCGATGATCTTCTTCCGGTCCATGCACCATCTGAGCCCGGAGAAGAACAAGCAGGTGCGCGCCGAGCGCCGGCGCTACCACGAACGCTTCCGCGCGCTCGTCGAGGAGGGGCAGCGAGAGGGTGTCTTCTCCACCGCGACCCCGGCCGACCTGGTCGTCGACTACCACTTCGGCTCGGTCCACCACCTGTCGACCTGGTACCGCCCCAACGGCCCCATGACCCCCCAGGAGGTCGCCGACCATCTGGCCGACCTCCTGCTGCGCGCCCTGCGGCCCTGACCGTTGGCCACCTGACGTTCATCTTCCCTTCAACGGAAGACGCCCGTCCGCCATATTTTGACCCTAGCTTTGCCTTTCCTGTGAACTGATCATGCCAAAAACAGGGGGGCGGATGTCGCGTCATGGTGGACAACGGTCGAGACCCGGCCGAGGGGTGGCGCTCGTCCTGAGTGCTGCCCTCACGGCGGCGCTGCTGCAGTTGGGAGCGCTCCCGGCGGCGGCTGCGGCGACGCGGACCGCGCCCGGCGCCAGCCGGGAAGAGCCGGCGGGGGGCGCGGGCACCGCCGGTGCCGCCACCGAGGAGGAGGCTCTCGCGGCGGCCCGGCGGAGCGGCAAGGACGTCGAGGTGGTCTCGCTGCGCGGCGAGAGCAGCGACACGTTCGCCACGCCGGGCGGTCATCTGGAGGCCCGGGAGTACCTGCGCCCCGTTCGCACCCGGATCGACGGCACCTGGCGGCCCGTCGACACCGCGCTGGCCAAGGCCGCCGACGGCATGGTCGCGCCCAAGGCGGCCACTGTCGAACTGGAGTTCTCCGGCGGCGGTACCGACCGCCCCCTGGTCCGGCTGGAGCGCGCGGGCCGCACCCTGGAACTCTCCTGGCCCGGTACCGTGCCCGCCCCGACCCTCGACGGCGACACCGCCGTCTACCCCGACATCCTCCCCGACGTCGACCTGCGGCTGGGCGCCCGGGCCGACGGCTTCACCCAGCTCCTCGTGGTGAAGTCCGCAGCGGCCGCCAAGAGCGACGCCCTCGGCCAGCTGCGGCTGAAGCTGGACGCCGACGGCATGGCGGTCGACGAAACCGCGACGGGCGGACTCCAGGCCGTCGACAAGGGCGCGGGCGGCGTCGTCTTCGAGGCACCCACACCGGTGATGTGGGACTCCAGCACGGGCGCGTCCAGTACGGGCGCGTCCGGCGCGGGTGCCTCGGGCACGGGTGCCTCGGGAACCCCGGCCGCCGGGCAGGCCGACCCCGCCGTGGCGCGGGTGGCCTCGTCCGCCGGTACCACCACTGTGAGTGCGGCTGCCGACACCGCCGCCGCCTCCGAGGGCGACGAACCCACCGCCGCCGAGTCCGGACGTGTCGCGCCGGTCGGCGTCGACGTCTCCGACAGCGGCGACACCCTCGTCCTCACCCCGGACAAGAAGCTCCTGACCGGCGACGACACCCGCTACCCCGTCTACATCGACCCGCAGTGGTACTCGCCCAAGGCCACCTCCTGGACCATGGTGTCCCGGTACTGGGCGAGCTCCCCGCAGTGGAAGTTCAACGGCGACTCCGACGCCGGCCTCGGCTACTGCGGCTGGGACTACTGCGCCCCGTACGACGTGAAGCGGCTCTTCTACCAGATCCCGACCACGAAGTTCGCCGGCCGCTCCATCCTGTCCGCCGAGTTCGTCGTCCACGAGACCCACGCCGCCTCCTGCCAGAAGCGCGAGGTGCAGCTCTGGCGGACCAAGCCCATCTCCTCGTCCACCACCTGGAACAGCCAGGACAACTCCGACTTCTGGATCGGCCGGCTGAAGACCCTCAGCTTCGCCTACGGCTCCGACGGCTGCGCCGCCGCCGACGCGGAGTTCGACGTGAAGGACGCCGTCGCCACCGCCGCGGCCAAGAAGTGGCCGACCATCACCTTCGGGATGAAGGCCAGCGACGAGGGCGACCGCTACACCTGGAAGCGGTTCTCCGACGACGCCTACCTGCGCGTGCAGTACAACCGCGCTCCCGACAAGATCGGCCTCTCCCAGCTCACCATGAGCCCGGGCGGCCCCTGTGTGGCCGCCGACAAGATGCTGCACATCCGCTCCGTGGGGACCATCCGCGCCAACGATGTCACCGACCCGGACGGCGACCCGGTCTCCGTCCAGTTCCAGGCGTCCTGGGACGCGGGCGACGGCGCCGGCTGGAAGGCCCGCTGGAGCTCGGCCCGCACCACCAGCAAGAAGAGCGGCTCCGACTTCTCCCTGTCGCTGCCCAGCTCCATCCCCAAGAACAAGCACGTGGAATGGCACGTCCGCTCCTACGACGGCGCCCAGTGGTCGGCCTGGAGCTACACCGGTTCCCACGGCTGCCACTTCCTGTACGACACGGGCATCCCGGCCGGGCCGTCGATCACCTCCGCGCAGTACGGCCCCTCCGACTCCGAGGACCCGAACGACCCCTGGTGGGACGGCGTCGGCCGGTACGGCACCTTCTCCATCGACACCACCTCCACCGACGTCACCAAGTACTGGTTCGGCGTCAACTCCTCGCCCACCAGCGCCAACACGCTGACCACCGCGGGCGGCGGCGCCAAGACGATCAAGTTCATGCCGACCAGGCCGGGCGTCAACTTCATCACCGCGCAGGCCTTCGACGCGGCCGGCAACGGCTCCGAGCCCACCACCTACACCTTCCGGGTGCGCTCCGGACAGCCCGACCGGCTGTCCTGGCAGCTGGACGAGAACGCCGGGGCGAGCAGTGTCTCCGGAGCGGGCGGTGACTGGCCGGCCGGCCTGCACGGGGCCACACCCGGCGCGGCCGGAGTCGCCGGCCAGAGCCTGACCTTCGACGGCGCCGACGACTACGCCGCCACCGACTCGCCCGTCCTCAACACCGGCAAGAGCTTCTCGGTGTCCCTGTGGGCCAAGCTGCCGGGCACCGATCCGGGCCGGCCGGTCGTCGCACTGTCCCAGGGCGGCCAGAACCACAGCGGCTTCGAGGTCTACTACTCGGCGGCGCTGGGCGGCTGGGTCTTCCTGCGGCACACCGACGACGCCTCCTCCGGCGGCGATGCCGCGCGCGCCGTCCAACCCGCCTGCGCCGCCGGTGACACCGCGTGCACCACCGCCCGGCTGGGGGGCTGGACGCATCTCGTCGGCGTCTTCGACAACCCCGACCACCTGGTCAAACTGTACGTGGCCGGCAAGCTCGTCGGCACCGCGCCCTTCACCAGCCCCTGGGACGCCCGGGGCGGCACCGTCCTCGGCGCGACCCGCCTCTACGGCACCCTGTCCAACTACTTCCCCGGCTCGCTCGACGAGGTCCAGCTCTTCGACTACCAGCTGACCGACGCCCAGGTGACCCAACTGGCCGGCCGGCAGCCGGTCGACACCGGCCGGCCCGCCAAGCTGGTCTGGCCGCTGGACGAGCCCGCCGAGGCCACCGCGGTGACCGGACGCGGCCAGCCCGTCGACGCCGCACTCAAGGGCGGTGCCACCGCGGGCACCACCGGGGTGAACGGACGTGCCCTGACCTTCGACGGCGTCGACGACTACGCCACCGCGGGCCGTCCCTCCCTGGACACCTACCAGAGCTTCGCGGTCTCCGCCTGGGTCCGGCTGCCCAAGGACAAGGAGGCCCGGTCCATGATCGCCGTCTCCCAGCTCGGGTCCGTACGGCGCAGCTTCGAGCTCTACCACTCCTCCGCCCTGGGCGGCTGGGTCTTCACCCGGCCCGAGTCCGACACGGCGGACGGGGCCCTGGTCCGGGCCACCCAGACCGCCTGCCCGGCGAACACCAACTGCGCGGCCGGCAGGTTCGGCGAGTGGAACCACGTGGTGGGCGTCTACGACGCCGACGCCGCCCAGCTCCAGCTCTACGTCAACGGCGTCCTGCAGGCCAGCACCCCCTACACCTACCGCTGGTCCGCCGACGGCCCGCTGACCATCGGCAGCGGCCTCACCGCCGCCGGCGCGGTCACCTCCCCGCTCAAGGGCGACGTGGACGACGTACGGCTCTACGACCGTGCCGTCTCCGGCGACGAGGTACGGCAGCTGTTCAAGCAGCGCCCGCTGATCGGCGCCCGCTGGAAGTTCGAGTCGGCCACCGGCACCCCGCCGGTCACCCCGGACGCCTCCGCGACCGGTGCCGGCATGACCCTCTACAACGGGGCCGCGACCGGATCCGGCTGGGTCGACGGCGGACTGACCCTGGACGGCGTCGACGACTACGCGGCCACCGCCACGGGCGTCCCGACCGTCGACACCGGCGCCAGCTTCACCGTCAGCGCGTTCGTGCAGGCCGCGGCCCAGCCCACCGGGAACGTCACCCTGCTCAGCGCGCCCGGCACCAGCAAGAGCGCGTTCGCCGTGCGCTACGTGCCCGGCGCGACCGACACCGATCCAGGACGCTGGCGCATCGAGACCGCCGACGCGGACACCACGACCGCTGCCACCACCCAGGTGGAGAACGGACAGTTCTTCAGCGTCCAGGACTGGACCCACCTCGCCGTCGTCTACGACGGATTCGCCCACGACCTCAAGCTGTACGTCAACGGCGAACTCCAGGACGTGGCCTGCGCGGACACCGAGGGGGACGGCGATCCGGACGTGGCCGGCTGCACGGACATCGACTCCTCCGGCGAGAACGTCGTGACCTTCAAGGCCGCACAGAACCTCCAGCTCGGCCGCGCCAAGACCGGCACCACCACCTGGGGCGAGTACTTCCCCGGGACGGTGTCGGACCTGTGGACCTTCCAGGGCGCACTGAACGACACCCAGATCAGCCACCTCGCCGTCGGCATGCCGGGCGTCGAGACCGCCGTACCCAGCGGCGACTGACCCCGTCCGGCCCGTCCGGCCCAGGCTCGTTCGACACGCGCCCACCGGGTGCCGTACCGCACCGACCGCGGACCGGCACCCGGTGGGCGCCACAGGGGACCACGAGGGATGACCATGAGACCCGAAGCACGCAGGCTCGCCCGCCTGTTCCTGTTCCGTACTCCACGACGCAGAATCGCCCTGGCCACCGCTTCGGTGCTGACCGCCACCCTGCTCCAGGGCGTCACCGCCCCGGCCGTCGCCGAGGGCTGGCACCGGCCCGCGCTGCCCGCCTCCGAACCACCGGTCGCCGGCGGCCCGGCCGCCAAGGCCAAGCCGCGCAAGCTCATGAAGACCCCGCGCACCCCGCAGCAACCGCCGGCCACCGCCTGGCCGGAACCGGGCGCGGCGACGGTCACACTCGGTGCGAAGCCGGCCCGTGCGAAGGGCCTGCCGCTCACCCTCGCCACCGGGGTCGCCAGTGCCAAGGGCGCCAGTGCCAAGGGTGCCGCCGGAAAAGGCGCCGCCACCGGCAAGGTCGCCGCCCGTGTCCTCGACCGCGCCTTCGCACGGAAGGCCGGCCTGGACGGTCCCGTCTTCACCCTGCGGGCCGGCCGCGCCGAGGACGCCGGCACGGTCCGCGCCGGGCTCGACTACTCCTCCTTCGCCGGCTCCTTCGGCGGCGGCTACGCCGACCGGCTCCGCCTCGTCGAGCTGCCCGCCTGCGTGCTGACCAGCCCGGAGAAGCCGCAGTGCCGCACCACCGAGCCGGTGGCCACGGTCAACGACCCGGAGACGAAGACCCTCACCGCGAAGGCCGTCACCCTCAGCGCCACCTCGGCCACCGTGCTCGCCGCGGTCGCCGGCTCCGGCAGCGGTCTCGGCGACTACAAGGCCACCTCCCTGTCCGCCTCCGCCACCTGGAGCACCGACCTGAGCAGCGGCTCGTTCGCCTGGTCGTACCCCCTGGCGGTGCCCCAGGTGCCCGGCGGCCTGGTCCCCAACCTCTCCCTGTCGTACTCCTCCGGAGCCGTCGACGGCCGTACCGGCAACACCAACAACCAGTCCTCCTGGGTCGGCGACGGCTTCGACCTGTCACCCGGGTACATCGAGCGCCGGTACAAGGCCTGCTCCGACGACGACGTCAAGAACGCCGACGGCAACGTGCCCGGCGATCTGTGCTGGGGCTACGACAACGCGGTGCTGCAACTCAACGGCACCGGCGGCGAGCTGGTGCCGAGCGGCACCGACACCTGGAAGCTGAAGGACGACAACGGCACCAAGGTCGAGCGGATCTACGGCTCCACCTCCGACGTGCGCTCCAACGGCGCCCGCAACGACGAGTACTGGCGGGTGACCACCCCCGACGGCACCCAGTACTACTTCGGCTACAACCGGCTGCCCGGCTGGGCGACCGGCAAGGCGACCGCCGACTCCACCTGGACCGTCCCGGTCTACGGCGACGACTCCGGCGAGCCCTGCCACGCGGCCGCCTTCGCCGACTCCTGGTGCCAGCAGGGCTGGCGCTGGAACCTGGACTACGTCGTGGACACCCACGGCAACGCCGCCGCGTACTACTACAACAAGGAGACCAACTCCTACGGCCGCAACCTCAAGCCGGCCGACGACACCCCTTATGTGCGCGGCGGCACCCTGGACCATATCGACTACGGCCTGAAGAACACCTCCGTGTACTCGGCGAAGGCCCTCGCCCGGGTCGACTTCACCAGCTCCGAGCGGTGCATCCCGGACAGCAGCACCGACTGCTCGTCGATCGGCAAGGACGCCTTCTACTGGTACGACACCCCGTGGGACCTGAACTGCGACGCGGGCACCGACTGCGACAAGGGCCGGGTCTCCCCGGCGTTCTTCACCCGCAAGCGGCTCACCGGCGTCAGCACCGAGGTCCTGGGGTCCGGCGGCGGCTACAGCGAGGTCGACGACTGGAAGCTCGCCCACCGCTGGGGCCAGGCCGACATCGACTACCAGCTGCTGCTCGACTCCGTCCAGCGCACCGGACACGACGGCACCAGCACCATCACCCTGCCGAAGGTCACCTTCGCCTACACCCAGCTCGCCAACCGGCTCGACAAGACCGGCGACGGCTGGGCGCCCTTCATCAAGGCCCGCCTGTCCACCGTCGCCGACGAGTCCGGCGGTCAGATCGACGTCGGCTACTCCGCCCCGGCCTGCGACTTCGCCGCACTGCCCACCCCGGAGACCAACACCACCCGCTGTTTCCCGCAGTACATCGGCGGTGACGCCACCACCGACCCCGAACGGCAGTGGTTCAACAAGTACGTCGTCGACACGGTCACCTCGACCGACCGCACCGGCGGAGCCCCCGACCAGGTCACCATGTACGACTACCTGGACGGCGCCGCCTGGCACTACGACGACACCGACGGGATGACCAAGGACAAGTTCAAGACCTGGTCCGACTGGCGCGGTTACGGCCATGTCCGTGTGCGCACCGGCGGCCAGGGCGGCGCCCCGGCGATGCGGACGCAGACCGACAGCCACTTCCTGCGCGGCATGGACGGCGACCGCAAGAACACCTCCGGCGGCACCAAGGACGTCAGCGTCACCCTGGACCCCGGCGAGGGCGATCCGATCACCGACCACGCCTCGACGGCCGGGTTCGGCTACAAGACCGTCACCTACTCCGCGCCCGGCGGGAAGGTCCTCGCCAAGACGGTGAACCGCCCCTGGCACAACGAGACCGCCAGGAAGGTCCGGGACTGGGGCACCGTCACCGCCGACCTCACCGGCACCGAGAACACCAGGACCTGGACCTCCCTGGACGACGGCGTCGGCGCCAAATGGCGCACCACCTCCCTCACCAACACCCTCGACCCGGCGACCGGCCTGATCACCCGGATCGACGACGCCGGTGACACGTCCACCACGGACGACGACCAGTGCACCCGCTCCACCTACGCCTTGGGCAGCATCGTCCTCAACACCCCGGTGCGCGTCGAGACCGTCGCCAAGGCTTGCGACGCCGCCACCAGCCGTCCCGCCGACGTCCTCTCCGACACCCGCACCGCCTACGACGGCGGCGCCTACGGGGCGGCGGCCACCAAGGGCGACGCCACCCGGGTCGCCAAGCTGAAGAAGTACGACGGCACCACCGCGGTGTACGTGGAGTCCGGCTCCGGCTACGACGGCTACGGCCGCCTGCTGACCACCACCGACCTGACCGCCGACGTCACCGTCACCGCCGCGGGCACACTCACCCGCACCACGCGTTCGGACGGCCGTACCACCACCACCGCCTACAACCCGACCTCGGGTTTCGCCACCTCCTCCACCCTCACCAACCCGCCGGTCACCCCCGGCGACAGCACCACCGCGACCACCACCACCCAGACCTTCGACGCGCTGCGCGGCCAGACGCTGACCCAGACCGACACCAACGGCAAGGTCACGACGTACGCGTACGACCCGCTGGGCCGCACCACCAAGGTCTGGCCGGCCGACCGCACCACGAGCCAGACCCCCAGCTACGAGTTCACGTACACCGTCACCGACGGCAAGCCGGTCGCCGTCGGCACCAAGATCATCGGTAAC
This sequence comes from Streptomyces sp. NPDC101234, assembly GCF_044767525.1. Taxonomy (NCBI): domain Bacteria; kingdom Bacillati; phylum Actinomycetota; class Actinomycetes; order Kitasatosporales; family Streptomycetaceae; genus Streptomyces; species Streptomyces sp. NPDC101234. The sequence continues at coordinate 94,313 of NZ_JBIWOA010000024.1, forward strand.
AACGGCGTGCAGGACACCTCGTACGTCTTCTACGACGGCTTCCTGCGCCCCCGTCAGACGCAGGCGCCCGGCCCCAAGGGCGGCACCCTCCTCAGCGACACCCTCTACGACGAACGCGGCCAGGTGGCCGAGGAGTTCGCCACCTACTACACCGACACCACCGCGCCCTCCACGACGATGTTCAAGCCCGAGAACGCGCTGAGCGTGGAGACCCGGAACCGCTACACCTACGACGGTCTGGGCCGGCAGACCGAGCTGCGGCAGATCGCCGGCAACGGCGACGGCGGCACGGTCCTCGGCATCACGAAGACCCTCTACGGCGGCGACCGCACCACCGTCATCCCGCCGGTAGGCGGCACCGCCACCACCACCCTCAACGACTCGCGCGGTCAGACCACCGAGATCCGTGAACTGCACGCCCGCGCCCCAGAGGCCGCCTTCGACACCACCGCCTACCACTACAGCCCGCGCGGCGAGCTGACCAAGGTCACCGATCCGGGCGGCAACTCCTGGACCTGGACGTACGACCTGCTCGGCCGGCTCACCGACACCACCGACCCGGACAAGGGCGCCACCCGCACCGAGTACGACGACCGCGGGCTCGTGACCACCACCAAGGACGCCCGCGGCACCGTCCTCGCCTACGTCTACGACGGCCAGGGCCGCAGGACCGAACTGCACGACACCTCCGCCACCGGCACCCTGCGCGCCAAGTGGGTCTACGACACCGTCAGCGGCGCCAAGGGGCAGCTCGCCGAGACCGTCCGCTACAGCGGCGGGCAGGCGTACAGCACCAAGGTCCTCGCGTACGACCGCCTCTACCGCCCGCAGCGCACCCAGGTGACGATCCCCTCGACCGAGGGCAGCCTGGCCGGCACGTACCTGTCGACGACCAGCTACAACCTCTCCGGCACGGTGCAGGGCGTCGGCTATCCCAAGGCCGGTGCGCTGGCGGCCGACACGTTCACCTACACCTACGAGAACGGCACCCAGCGGCCGATCGCCGTCAGCGGCCCGAAGAACCTGAAGGGCTCGACGGCCTACAGCACCACGGGCAAGCCGCTCCAGTACGTCTTCACCGCCAACGGCGGCAAGGAGACCGTCGAGAACAACACCTACCAGTGGGGCACGCGGCGGCTCGCGACCTCCGAGGTGAGCCGGCAGGACGTGACCGGTGTCGACCAGCACAACACGTACACGTACGACGAGGCCGGCAACGTCCTGTCCGTCTCGGACACCTCACGCTCCGGCACCGACAACCAGTGCTTCGACTACGACTACCTGGGCCGGCTGACCGAGGCATGGTCACAGCCGGCCACCGACTGCGCCACCGACCCGTCCTCCGGGGTCCTGGGCGGTCCGGCGCCGTACTGGACGTCGTACTCCTACGACGCCGTCGGCAACCGGCTCACCGAGACCCAGCACGCCACCACGAGCGGCGCCTCGGACACCCAGCGCGTCTACCACTACCCGAAGCCCGGCTCCCACAAGCTGGACTCGGTGGACACCACGACCGGCACGGTCAAGTCCACCGACAGCTTCACCTACGACGACATCGGCGACACCCACACCCGCCTCCTCGGCAACGGCACCTCGCAGACCCTGGACTGGGACGCGGAAGGCCATCTGGCCAAGGTGACCCAGCCGGTGGAGGGCGGCAGCGACAAGGTCACCGAGTACCTGTACGACGCCGACGGCGACAGGCTGATCGGCCGCACCCCGACCGAGACCACGCTCTACCTCGGCTCGACCGAGATCACCCTGGCCAAGGGCGCAAGCACGGCGAAGGCCACCCGGTACTTCGACCTCGGCGGCGGCCACCAGGCCGTCCAGCAGGACGACGGGACGATCTCCTTCACCCTGGCCGACCACCACGGCACCGCCCAGCTCTCCGTCAACGCCGACACCCAGGCCCTCACCCAGCGCCGCACCGAGCCCTTCGGCGGCACCCGCGGCACCGAACCGGGCAACTGGCCCGGCACCAAGGGCTTCGTCGGCGGCACCACGGACAAGGCGACCGGCCTGACCCATCTCGGCGCGCGCGAGTACGACCCCGCGACCGGCCGCTTCCTGTCGGTCGACCCGGTCTTCACGGCCACCGACCCACAGCAGATGCACGGCTACACCTACGCCGACAACAACCCGCTCACCTACTCCGACCCGGCGGGCACGGAGATCGGCTCCCGCCCCAACTCCTGCCAGTACGACGTGAAGTACTGCAGCAAGCACGAGCAGGAGGAAGTCGGCTACGACCCGAAGACGGGCACGAGCGACTACCACCGCGGCAACATCTACAAGCGCGCCCATGCCCGGCAGAAGGCCTGGACGGCCGACAACACCCCCGTCACCAACGACATCGACAAGCTCCAGAACTACTGGGCGAGCATGATGGACGGGGAGTTCACGGACGACTTCTGGGACAACCCCGTCTACGAGTCCAAGAAGGCCGGCGCCGCCTGCTACGGGCGCGAAGGCTGCCGTCAGGCCTACCTCTACGTCCTCCACAACGGCGACGACGCCGACGTGGCGACGGCGAAGGAGATCGCGGCCACCTACTGCATCTACAACGCCAAGCAGTGCGCGGACGAGGCCAGGGAGGTGGCACGGGGCAAGGTCATCGAGGGCATGGTCAACGACGCCCTGCTCGCCTACATCGGCGGCGCGGCAGGCGCGGAACGCCCGCGTCCCTGCAACAGCTTCGTCCCGGGCACCGCGGTCCTCATGGCCGACGGCACCACCAAGCCGATCGAGGACGTGAAGACCGGCGACAAGGTCCTCGCCACCGACCCGAAGACCGGCCGCACCGAGGTCAAGACGGTCACCGCGGAGATCCTGGGCCGGGGCCTCAAGCACCTGGTCCGAATCACCCTGACCGTCAAGGACAAGAAGGGCGGGAAACGAACCGTCTCGGTCACGGCGACGGACGGCCACCCGTTCTGGTCGGCGGACCTGCGCCGCTGGATCGACGCAGGCGACCTCAGGACCGCCGAACGCCTGACCACGGCCGCGGGCACCGAGATCCGCATCACCGCCGTCCGCCACTGGACCCAGCCCGCCACGGTCCGCAACATCACCGTGGCAGACCTGCACACGTACTATGTGCTCGCGGGCGCCACGCCGGTGCTGGTCCACAACGCGGGGCTGTGCCCTGAGGGGGCCGCGGCCGTCTGGGACAGGGGCAGTTTCGAGACCCTTGAGCGCAGCTTCGACTACCACTGGGAAAAGCACGCCGAGCCGCTGAACATCTCACGCGAGAAGTACTTGCGGGACTCGAAGGACTGGGCCGAGCAACTGGCCCAGCCTGGTGGCAAGAAGGGCTACAACGCGAGGGGCCAGCGTGACGAGAACGGCAACTGGGCCGTGAAGTACTCGGATCCCAACGGCGGCAAGGGCGGGATCGTCGCACCCGACGGGAAGGTCCTCTCCTTCTGGTACACGGACGCCCACTAGGCAGGGAGCAAGATGCTGAGTTTCATGGACGCCTACATGCTGTGGCGCCGCATGCCGTTCCCGCGAAGCGGTTCGACGGGGGAACTGGTCCTCGCGCACAGTGATCTGGCAGGCGCCGACGAGTACGTGACGACGGTGATCCGGTTCGTCGAGAGCGGGATCTTCAAGCCGGCGCCGGTCGATGTCCTCGCAGAGCTCCAGGAGCTCATGCAGCGGATCGACCGGCTCGGTGAGGCCGCCACGGGCGCCGATCTGGAGATCGCCCGCTCGCAACACGCGTACGCGGCCCTGCTGGACCTCGTCTACCGGCAGTACCTCGAAGCGGGCGGCTCACCCGCGTGAGCGGCCCCGTGACGAAGTGAGGAAGGCCCCGGCGATGACGCCGGGGCCTTTCCGGTGCTTCTGACTGCTCTGTTACAGGTACTTCTTCAGCTCCCGGCGCGCCAGCGACCGCTGGTGGACCTCGTCCGGGCCGTCGGCGATCATCAACGTGCGTGCCGCCGCGTACAGTTCGGCCAGCGGGAAGTCCTGGCTGACACCGCCCGCGCCGTGCAGTTGGATCGCCCGGTCGATGATGTCGACGACCGCACGCGGTGTGGCGATCTTGATGGCCTGGATCTCGGCGTGGGCGCCCCGGTTGCCGACGGTGTCCATCAGCCAGGCCGTCTTGAGGACCAGCAGCCGCAGCTGCTCGACGGTCACCCGCGCGTCGGCGATCCAGTTGTGCACCACGCCCTGCTGGGCCAGCGCCTTGCCGAAGGCCTGGCGGGAGACGGCCCTGCGGCACATCAGCTCGATCGCCCGCTCGGCCATGCCGATCAGCCGCATGCAGTGGTGGATACGGCCCGGGCCCAGGCGGGCCTGGGCGATGGCGAAGCCGCCGCCCTCCTCGCCGATCAGGTTGGCGACCGGCACGCGCGCGTGGTCGAAGATCACCTCGGCGTGGCCGCCGTGGGAGTGGTCCTCGTACCCGAAGACCCGCATCGCCCGCTTCACGGTGACGCCCGGGGTGTCACGCGGGACCAGCACCATGGACTGCTGGCGCCGGATGTCGGCGCCGTCCGGGTCGGTCTTGCCCATCACGATGAAGATCCTGCAGTCCGGGTTCATCGCCCCGGAGATGTACCACTTGCGGCCGGTGATGACGTAGTCGTCGCCGTCCCGCTCGATGTACGTGGTGATGTTGGTGGCGTCGGAGGAGGCCACCTCCGGTTCGGTCATCGCGAACGCGGAGCGGATCTCACCGGCCAGCAGCGGCTCCAGCCACTGCTTCTTCTGCGCCTCGTCGGCGAACTGGGCCAGCACCTCCATGTTGCCGGTGTCCGGGGCCGCGCAGTTCAGCGCGGTCGGCCCCAGGTGCGGGGAGCGGCCGGTGATCTCGGCGAGGGGCGCGTACTGGAGGTTGGTGAGGCCGGCGCCGTACTCGGCGTCGGGGAGGAAGAGGTTCCACAGGCCCTGCCTGCGGGCCTCGGCCTTCAGCTCCTCGACCACGGCCGGGGTGTCCCACGGCGAGGCCAGCGCGGCGCGCTGCTCCTCGGCCACCGCCTCGGCCGGGTAGACGTACTCGTCCATGAAGGCGAGCAGCTTGGCGCGCAGTTCCTCGGTGCGCGCGTCGAACGCGAAGTCCATGGCCGGTCAGCCTTCCTGAAGAGTGGTCAGTCCGTGGTCGATGAAGACGGGGACGAGTTCGCCGATGCGGTCGAAGCCCTGCCCGAGCGTCTGGCCCAGCGTGTACCGGTAGTGGATGCCCTCCAGGATCACGGCGAGCTTGAACCAGGCGAACGCCGTGTACCAGGCGATCTGCGAGACGTCCCGCCCCGAGCGGGCCGCGTACCGCTCGACCAGCTCCCGCGGGGCCGGGTGGCCGGGCGCCTCGGCGGTCGTCGACACCGGTGAGTCCGGCGCGCCCAGCGGCAGGCTGTACATCACCAGCAGGCCCAGGTCGGTCAGCGGGTCGCCGAGCGTCGACATCTCCCAGTCGAGGATCGCCTTGATGCGGTCGTCGTCGCCGATCAGGACGTTGTCGAGGCGGTAGTCGCCGTGGATGACGGTGGGCGCGGGGGAGTCGGGCAGCCGGCGGCCCAGGGTCGCGTGCAGCTCGTCGATGCCGGCCAGCTCGCGGTTGCGGGAGGCGTCCAGCTGCTTGCCCCAGCGGCGCAGCTGGCGGTCCAGGAAGCCCTCGGGCCGCCCGAAGTCGGCGAGGCCGACCTCCTCGGGGTCCACGGCGTGCAGCTCGACCAGCGTGTCCACGAGGGACAGCACCGCGTTGCGGGTGCGCTCCGGGCCGAGCGGGGCGAGCTGGTCGGCGGTGCGGTACGGGGTGCCCTCCACGAACTCCATCACGTAGAACGGCGCGCCGAGGACCTCCTCGTCCTCGCACAGCAGCACCGGGCGAGGCACCGGCACCTCGGTCGGGTACAGAGCGCTGATCACCCGGTGCTCGCGCTTCATGTCGTGCGCGGTGGCCAGGACATGGCCCAGCGGCGGCCGTCGTACGACCCACTTCGAGGTGGAGTCGGAGATCGCGTAGGTGAGGTTCGACCGTCCGCCCTCGATCAGCCTTCCGGTCAGCGGACCGGTCACCAGGCCGGGGCGCTCGTGGTCGAGCAGACCGCGCAGCCGGTCGAGATCCAGTCCGGGCGGGTGGTCGGGGCTCATGCATCGCTCCTACGAACGAATGAACAGGACCCGACTTATGATGCCGACCAGTCGGTATGTCGTCCAGCGGGTGAGCCAAACGTGACCGGGACCACCCTACGACCCGACCGACGGGCGACGGCTCCCCGCGCGCGCAGAGCGGGTAGCCGTCACGGATGCGGGGGCCGGCTCAGTGGTCGTCCCAGTGGCCGTCGTGCTCGGCATGCCGGTGGCCGTCGTGCAGATAGTCGATGTGATCGCCGTGCAGCACGCCGGTGTGTCCGCAGCCGTCGCCGTGCCGGTGGTCGTGGCCGTCGTGGGTGACATGTGTGTCGGGCTCGCACTCGTCCCAGTGGCCGCCGTGCTCGCGGTGCAGATGCCCGTTGTGCGCGTAGTCGACATGGTCGCCGTGCGGCACCTGGTCGTGCCCGCAGTCCGGTCCGTGGCTGTGGCCGTGCGCGGTGTGTTCCTGATGAAGGGTGGTCATGCTGCTCACCTTCAGGGTGTGCGGGGTTCAGGAGTGTGGCGTGATGCCGACGGACAGGCTGCCACGCAAACGGTGCATATACGGGTATCCCGGTTGCGTGGCGCCCGAGTACCCCGGAGGGTCGGCTGCATGAAGGGCTTCAGCTACAGCCGGTACGGCGGACCCGGGGTACTGGAGTACGGCGAGGTCAGGGACCCCAAGGAGTGGCCGCCGTCTTCGACACCGTCGGCGGCGACACCCTGGTCGTGTCGGTCGGCCCGCCGGAGCCGGGGTAGGCGCTCAGGAGCAGGTGCTCATACGACCAGTGCGGCGGCGCAGACCGCGATCGCGACCGTGCACAGCACCGCCGCGGTCGCCTGCCGCGGGGGCAGCGCCCGGGGGCGGTCGGTGGTGGCGAGGGCGCGGATACGGCGGTTGGCGACCAGGAGGAAGCCCAGCCAGAGCAGACCGCACGCGGCGCAGGCGGCCACTCCCACGGCCGAGGCGGAGCCGTGCAGCGCGGTCTTCGCGGCGAGTATGGCGGCGACGGTCGCCGACAGCGTCGTACGCCGCCAGGCCAGCCGGGTCCGCTCCGGCTGCAGCCCCGGGTCGCGGCGCGGCTCGGTCACCCTTCCCACCCGACGAGCACGACGATCACCATCGCGACGGCGACCACGGCGACGACCACGCTCAGCAGGGCCGGGAACCGGGACACCGGCAGATCCTCACCGCGCCGCATCGCCCGCTCGCAGCGCATCCAGTGGTTCACGGCACGCAGCGAGCACAGCACGCCGGCGGCGAGGAGCGCGAGCGCGAGGCCGACGCGCCAGCCCCAGCGGAGGTCGGGCAGGAACTGGTCCACGGCGAAGCCGCCGCCGATCAGGGCGAGGGCGGTGCGCAGCCAGGCCAGGAAGGTCCGCTCGTTGGCGAGGGAGAAGCGGTAGTCGGGCGTCGTGCCCTCCTGCCGGACTACCTCGGGGGCGAACCACAAACGGACGTTCCGCGCGAATTCGATCACGTATAGGAAGACTACCGGGGACGGCCGGTCCTTCGGCTGCGGGCCGGTGGGGGCTGGTCGCGCCCACGCGGCGGAGCCGGATATCGATACAGCCCCGCGCCCCTTGGTTTCTCGGCGCCGCCCCCGCTCACATGTGGCCGCCCCGCCACTCCCGCAGCCGCTCCCACGCCGCCAGCCCGTCCGGCACCCACTCCCACTCACCGAGCCGCCCGGCCAGCTCCTCCTCGGTCAGGAAGTCGTGCCAGGCCACCTCCTCCACCTGGGGCTGGACCGGCAGCTCGCAGCGCACCTCGTACACCGCCGACCACCAGCTCTGGCCCGCGCCGTTCTCGTACAGGAACTTGAAGAGGAACGTCGGCCGGGGGAGCCCGCTCACACCCAGTTCCTCCTCGGCCTCGCGCAGCGCCGCGTCCTCGTAGGACTCGCCGGTGCCGACCACGCCCCCGACGAACATGTCGTACAGGGAGGGGAAGACCAGCTTGGTCGCGGTGCGACGGTGGACGAAGAGGCGGCCGGCGGCGTCCCGGGCCTCGATGAAGACGCAGCGGTGGCGCAGGCCCCGGGCGTACGCCTCGCCGCGCGGGGCCTGCCCGGTGACCTGGTCGTTCTCGTCGACGATGTCGAGGATTTCGTCAGCAGCGCTCATGCCGCCATCCAAGCAGCCGGCGGCCGCGGGTGTCAGCGGGCGTCAGCGCGGCTGGAGGTCCAGCGAGGGTTCCCTCGGCGCCGTACCGCGCGGCATCGCCGGATGCAGCCCGAGCAGCACGATGCCCGCCACGATCGCCGCCAGCGCCGCCGCCTCCCAGGCCAGCGCCCCGGTGTCGGTGCGCAGCCGGTCCCCGAGGAAGCCGACGCCGCACAGGATCCCGGCGAGCGGCTGGGCCGCGGTGAGCGCGGGCAGCGACATGCGCAGCTCCGCCGTCTCGAAGGCGCTCTGCACGAGGATCAGCCCGGTGACCCCGAGGGCCAGCACGCCGTACGGCTGCCAGCCGGTCAGCACCTCCATGATGCCGCCCTCGGAGAAGCGCGTGCCGGTGACCCGGGTCAGCGCGTCCTGGACGCCGTACAGCAGGCCGGCGGCGAGGGCGAGCAGCGTCGGTCCCGCGCTGAGGCGGGAGCGTTTGGCGTAGGTGGTGAGCACCAGGGCTATGCCGACCGTCACACCGATGATCAGCCAGTGGCGCAGCGGGTCGGCGATGGCGTGGCCGCCGCGTGGCTCGCCCGCCACGATGAACGTGGTGACGCCGCCCGCGAGCAGGATGAGGCCCGCCCAGCCCTGGTGGCTGAGGGGGTGCTTGGTCTGGTGCCGGGAGAGCGCGAGGGCGAACAGGAGGTTCGTCGCGAGCAGCGGTTCGACCAGGGAGATCTCGCCCTTGCCCAGGGCGACCGCGCCGAGGATCATGCCGGCGACCATGAGGCCGATGCCGCCGAGCCAGCGCGGCACCTTCATCAGGTCGAGCAGCAGGCGGGGCGAGAGGAAATCGCTGAGCGGGGCCTTCTGTGCGACGTTCTGCTGGAGCACGAACCCGAAGCCGAGGCAACAGGCGGCACTCACGGCGAGAACCAGTACCAGAACGGACACGCTGCGTACCTCGATCATGCGGCCGGGTTACGGGGGTGCGTAGTGGCCGACTGTAGCGCTGCCGGATGGGGATTGCTCCGGGAGTACCGGAACCGGGTGACGGACTCGGACACGTCGCCGGGGCCGATCACGGACGGTGGGTCGGGGCGGCACCGGAACGTACTGCCATGGTCCGACGCACGAGCGGCCCGCGCCATGGCGCACGCCACAGCCGGAACCGGAAGCCCTACGGTCACGGTACGCCAACCGGCCCCAGGCGCGCGTCAAGTTCCGTTCTGCCGACGGTAGTTGAACGAAGGACCAGCAGTGTTCAGCTTGACGCAAAGTCTTGGCTGGGGGTTTGCTGTGCGTGATCGGCCGATGGCAGCCCGACAACCAGGAAGTTCCGCGGTGCCCCCAACCCCGCCCCTCTTAGGCCCAGGCCGGGCCGTCGCCGAAGGTTCCCGCGCGGCAGCGCACCCCGGGTGCGAACACTGTCCCGACGACGCCCTCGACGACGCCGAACTCATCTCCGCCCGTGCCGCGTTGGCCCAGGGCCGCTGGCAGTCCGCCCGCTCCCTGCTGCTCCATACGGGTGAGGACTGGGATCGGCGCGGCCACCGGGCCACCGTCCTCGCCCGCGAGCCCTACGCCATCGCCTGGGCCCGCGAGTGGCTGCTGGCCGAGCCCGGCTCGGCCGGCGCCACCACCCTGTACGCCCTGACCCTGGTCCGGCGCGCCCTGCGCGGCAAGGAGCGGCCCGAGCGGGCCGGCGAGGCCTGCGGCAGCGCCGCCGCGCTCGCCCCGGCCGACCCCACCCCATGGCTCGGCCGGCTGCTGCTGGCCCGGTACCTGGGCACCGACGACGAGACCCGCCGGGCCTTCGGCGAGGTGTGCCGCCGTCATCCCGAGCACCACCACGCACACCACCTGATGGCCGCCCGTCTCGCGGAGACCGAGGCCGAGGGGACGTACGAACTGTGCGCCTTCGCGGAACGCTCGGCCGCCGAGGCCCCGGCCGACTCACCGCTCGCCGTCCTCCCCGTCGTCGCGTACGCCGAACGCCATCGTGTGCTGGCCGTCACCGGCCGGGCCCCCGCCGACCCGGCCGCCGCCGGCCACTGGGACGAGCCGTCCGCCCGGCGCGCCCTGACCGCGGCCTTCGACTGGTGGCTGGAATGGGGTATCGAGGAGCATCCGCGCCGCCATGTCGACCTCAACCACCTCGCCCACGCCACCTCCGGCGCCGGCCGGTACGCCGAGGCCGCGGCCCTCTTCCAGCGCATCGGCCGCCATGCCACCCCGACACCCTGGTCGTATCCGGACCGCGACCCGTGCGAGGCGTTCCGGGCGGCCCGGGAACGCGCGCTGGGAGGTTCATGAGAAGAGGTTGTGGATTCCTTACGGACCGCCGATTCCGTGGCCGCGCCCGCCCCGGGAGTGTTCGAATGAGTACGTGAACTCTGAACAATCCGAGGAGCCACGGCGTACCGAGCAGGGCAGCCCGATCGGCCGCCGGGTGTTCCTCGGCACCCTCGGCCTCGGCGCGCTCGGTGTGGTGACCGCGCCGGTGCTGCAGCGCGTCACCGAGTCGGTGCTCGGCACCTTCTCCGGGAAGGACCCCACGGGCCTGACCGGGCTTCTCCCGAACGGCGGCGGCTTCCGCTACTACTCGGTGACCGGGTCGGTGCCGACCAAGACCGCCGCGAACTACCAGCTGAAGATCGACGGACTGGTCGACAAGCCGCACACCTACACCCTGGACGACCTGCGGGCCCTGCCGCAGACCAAGCTGGTCAAGGACGTCCAGTGCGTCACCGGCTGGCGGGTCCCCGACACGCCCTTCGAAGGTGTCCGCCTCTCGCACCTGCTGGACCTGGCGGGTGTCCGGGACACCGCCAAGGCGATCCGCTTCACCTGCTTCGACGGCGCGTACACCGAGAGCCTCACCCTCGACCAGGCGCGCCGGCCGGACATCCTGGTCGCGCTGCGCATGCAGAACAAGGAGATCAGCCACGACCACGGCGGCCCGGTCCGCCTCTATGTGGCCCCCATGTACTTCTACAAATCGGCCAAGTGGCTCTCCGGCATCACGGTCACGGACAAGGTCCAGCCCGGATACTGGGAGAAGCTCGGCTACGACGTCGACGCCTGGGTCGGCCGCTCGAACGGACGCGACGATGACCCTACGAGCTGAGGCACCGGCCGCGACGGAGCGGCTGCACCGGTTCACCGCCGCCGAGCGCTGGATCCACCGCACGACGGCCGCGCTGATGGGTGTCTGCGTGCTGACCGCCGCGTGCCTCTACATCCCGGAGCTGGCGGTTCTCGTCGGCCGCCGCGAACTGGTCGTCCGCATCCACGAGTGCGCGGGCCTCGCCCTGCCCGTCCCGGTCCTCCTCGGTCTGGCCTCCCGCGCCTTCCGCGCCGACCTGGGCTTCCTCAACCGCTTCGGCCCCCACGACAGACTCTGGCTGCGGGCCGCTCTGGCCCGCGACAAGCGCCCGTCCTCCCGGCCGGCGGGCAAGTTCAACGCGGGCCAGAAGATCTACGCGAACTGGATCGCCGGCGCGACCCTGGTCATGCTGGCCACGGGCCTCATGATGTGGTTCACCCACCTCACGCCCCTGATGTGGCGCACCTCGGCCACCTTCGTCCACGACTGGCTGGCACTGACGATCGGCGTCGTCCTGGCGGGCCACGTCGGCATGGCCATGGCCGACCCGGAGGCCCGCCGGGGCCTGCGGACGGGCAAGGTGAGCCGAGAGTGGGCGAAGCGCGAGCATCCCCTGTGGCGACCATAGCCCTGCGGCACGAGGGCGGGTGCCTGCTGAAGGGACACCGACGGGAGCGAGACTTCGACGGGGTCTGCTGAAGGGACACCGACGGGAGCGAGACTTCGACGGCCGGTTCGGCACCGCCGACCACCACCGCCGTGGCTGATCGCCGTCCCGGCGGAGGAAACCTGCCGCAGGCCCACTGCATCCCGCCGCAACGGTGATCAGCCGGGACGGCGGAGTCCGACGGTGCCGGGCCGGCCGTGCCGTCGGGCTTCGGCGGCAGTCTCAGGCCTCGAAGTCCAGCAGCACCTTGCAGGAGCTGCTTCGGTCGGCGGCCAGCCGGAACGCCTCCTCGGCCTCCCGTACCGGAACGACCGCGCTGATCAGGCCGTCGAACGCGGGCTCCCGGGCCAGCAGCTCCAGCGCCTCGTCGAACTCCCCGTCGAAGCGGAACGCGCCCCGGAGTTCGATCTCCCGGCTCACCACCAGGTTCCCGGCGAACGGGGACCGGCCCGGCGGCAGCATGCCCAGCTGGACGACGACGCCACCGCGGCGTACCAGCCGTAGGCACGTGTCCAGGCCCGCCGCCACCCCCGACGCCTCGATCGCCACATCGACCTCCGTCGGCCATCCGGAGTCCGCGGGATCGTCGGCCCGTACGACCGTGTCCGCCCCGGCGATCGCCGCGTAGCGCAGCGCCTCCGGGAGCAGATCGGTGACCGTGACATGGGCCGCGCCCGCCGCACGGAGCGCCGCCACCACCAGGCAGCCGATCGGGCCGGCCCCGGTGACCAGCACATGCTTCCCGGCCACCGCCCCGGCCCGGCGCACCGCGTGGAGCGCGACCGACAGGGGTTCGGCGAGTGCGGCCCGGCGCAGGCCGAGCCCCTCCGGGAGGGGCCGCAACTGGCCCGCCGGTACGGCCAGCCGCGCCGCGAACCCGCCCTGGACGTGCGGGAAGCGGGCCGCGCTGCCGAGGTAGCGGGTGTCCCGGCAGACGTTCGCCCGGCCGTCCGCGCACTCCGGGCAGACCCCGCACGGAGTCGCCGGGTGCACCGCGACCGGCAGGCCCGCGAGCGGCCCGGTGACGGCGGTGCCCACCACCTCGTGGCCCAGCACCATCGGTTCGCGCAGCCGGAAGTCGCCGACCCCGCCGTGCCGCCAGTAGTGCAGGTCCGAGCCGCAGACACCGCCGTAGCGGACGTCGACCAGGACCTGGCCGGGGCCGGGCTGCGGGGACGGCAGTTCCGCCACCCGCAGGTCGCCCTCACCATGGATCACACAACCCAGCATCCGCCCCGCCCCTTTCACAGCACGCTCGTCATGCCACCGTCGACGTACAGCACCTGTCCGCTGATGAAATCGGCGGCGGGGGAGGCGAGGAACAGCACCCCGCCCACCAGGTCCTCCGTACGGCCCCACCGGCCGGCCGGGGTGCGGCGGCGCACCCAGGCGCTGAACTCCTCGTCGTCGACGAGGGGCCGGGTCAGCTCGGTCTCGATGTAGCCGGGGCCCAGGCCGTTCACCTGGACGCCGTGCGGGCCCCAGTCGGCGCACATGCCCTTGGTGAGCATCTTCAGCGCGCCCTTGGTCGCCGCGTACGGCGCGATGCCGGGGCGGACCACCTCGCTCTGCAGCGAGCAGATGTTGACGATCTTGCCGTGGCCGCGGGCCGTCATGTGCCGGGCCGCCTCCCGGCCCACCAGGAACGCGCTGGTCAGGTTGGTGTTCAGGATGCGGTGCCAGTCCGTGTCCGTGAACTCCAGGAGCGGGGCGCGCAGTTGCATGCCCGCGTTGTTGACCAGGATGTCGAGCGGGCCCACCCGCTCCTCCACCTCCGCGATGCCGGCGGCCACCGACGGCCCGTCGGTCACGTCGAACGCGGCCACATGGGAGCCGGGGATCCCGGCGGCGGCCTCGGCCAGCCGGTCCGGGTCCCGGCCGTTGAGGACCACCGTGCAGCCGGCCCGGGCCAGGCCCCGGGCCAGCGCGTGGCCGATGCCCCGGCTGGAGCCGGTGACCAGGGCGGCCCGGCCGCTGATGTCGAAGAGGGGGTGAGCCGTCATCGTCGTACCGCCTAGATCACGAGGGACAGGAGGAGGACCAGACCGCCCGCGACGACCGAGATGATCGTCTCCATGACGGACCAGGTCTTGAGGGTCTGGCCGACGCTCAGTCCGAAGTACTCCTTGACCAGCCAGAAGCCGGCGTCGTTGACATGGCTGAAGAAGAGCGAGCCGGCGCCGATGGCGAGGACGAGGAGGGCGGTGTGGGCGGTCGACATGTCGGCCGCGAGGGGAGCCACCAGGCCCGCCGCCGAGACCGTGGCGACCGTCGCCGAGCCCGTCGCGAGCCGGATCGCCACCGCGATCAGCCAGGCCAGCAGCAGCGCCGGTATCGACCAGTCCTTGGAGATCTCCAGGATCATCTGGCCCACACCGCAGTCGATCAGCGTCTGCTTGAAGCCGCCGCCCGCGCCCACGATGAGCAGGATGCCCGCGATGGGCATGAGGCCCTTCTCGACGGTCCGCGAGACCCGCTCCCGGGAGAACCCGGCCGGGCGGCCCAGCGTGAAGATGCCGACGATCACGGCCGCGAGGAGGGCGATCAGAGGGGAGCCGATGACGTCGAAGACGCGCTGGACGGTGTGCGTCGGGTCGTCGACGACTATGTCCACCAGCGCCTTGGCCAGCATCAGGACGACGGGGAGCAGGATCGTGGCGAGGGTGGCGCCGAAGCCGGGACGCTTCTCCAGCTCCTCCGACGGGCGCTGCGGGAGCATCCGGTCGGGGGCCTGGACGTCCACCCAGCGGGCGGCGACCTTGGAGAACAGCGGACCGGCGATGATCACGGTCGGGATCGCGACCAGCACGCCCAGGGCCAGGGTCACACCCAGGTTCGCGTGGACCGCGTCGATCGCGACCAGCGGGCCGGGGTGCGGCGGCACCAGGCCGTGCATCACGGACAGGCCCGCGAGGGCCGGGATGCCGATGCGCATCAGGGAGTAGTTGCCGCGCTTGGCGACCATCAGCACCACCGGGATGAGCAGCACGATGCCGACTTCGAAGAAGAGCGGCAGGCCGATCACGGAGGCGATCAGCACCATCGCCCACGGCATGGCGCGCCCGCCGGCCTTCGCGAGGATCGTGTCGACGATCTGGTCCGCGCCGCCGGAGTCGGCCAGCAGCTTGCCCAGGATCGCCCCGAGCGCGATCAGGACACCCACGCCGGCGACCGTGGAGCCGAGGCCGGTGGTGAAGCTGGTGATGACCTTGTCGAGCGGTGCCCCGGCGAACGCGCCCAGCGCGAGCGAGCCGATGGTCAGCGCCAGGAAGGCGTGGAGCTTGAACTTGGTGATGAGCAGGACGATGACCGCGATGCCCGCGAGCACGGCGATGCCCAGCCGGGCGTGTCCGGCCGAGGTGATGGGCGCGACGGTGTCCGCTGCCAGCATCTCGACGCTGAGTCTGGTCACGGGGTTCCTTGGAGTTGTGGGGACGAAGGGGGAGTGGGGCGTTCGGTTACCGCGGGGTGCGGTCGGGCAGCGCGTCCAGCGCCCGTACGGCGCGGGCGGTGATCTCCTCGGGGGTGCCGGAGACGTCCACGGCGACGCCGGGTTCGTCCGCCGCCAGCGGTTCGAGCGTGGCGAACTGGGAGTCCAGCAGCGCCGTCGGCATGAAGTGACCCTGCCGGTGCGACATCCGGTCCTCGATGAGCTTCCGGTCGCCGGTGAGGTGCACGAACACCACGCCGGGGGCGGCGGCGCGCAGCCGGTCGCGGTACGACCGCTTCAGCGCGGAGCTGCTGACCACCCCGCCCAGCCCCTCCCGCCCGTGCGCCCAGGAGCCGATGGCGTCCAGCCACGGCCACCGGTCGGCGTCGTCGAGCGGGTGCCCGGCCGACATCTTGGCGATGTTGGCGGGCGGGTGGAAGTCGTCGCCCTCGGCGTACGGGACGCCGAGCCGGGCGGCGAGCAGGGGACCGATCGTGGTCTTGCCCGTACCGGCTACGCCCATCACCACGACGACGTGGGGGGTCCGCATCGCTGCCTCGCTGTCTACCTCGGGGGTTCCTCGACGAGACGGCGCATGCCCTCGACGAGCGACACCGGCCTACGACATCCGGTGTCGGCCTCACTGAAACCCATTAGGTACGACGAATTCAAGGGTGTGTGACATATAAGTCTGACTTTTTAGGTCTGTGATCCACTCGGTACGCTGAGTGCATGAGCACACCGGGCCGGGGGCTGCACGGCCGCGTACTGGACTCCCTGGGCCCCGCGATCACCGCGGGCGAGTACCCGCCGGGCAGCGTCCTGCGCACGGACGAACTGGCCCAGCACTTCGCGGTGTCCCGCTCCGTGATGCGCGAGGCGGTCCGGGTGCTGGAGTCCATGCACCTGGTCGAGTCCCGCCGCCGGGTGGGCGTGACGGTCCGGCCCAAGGCCGCCTGGAACCTCTACGACCCGCAGGTCATCCGCTGGCGGCTGGCGGGCGCCGACCGCCCACACCAGCTGCGCTCGCTCACGGTGCTGCGCTCGGCGATCGAGCCGGTGGCGGCGGGCCTGGCGGCGAAGCACGCCACGGCGGAGCAGTGCGCCGAGCTCACCGAGTGCGCGCTCGGCATGGTGGCGAACTCACGCGGCCACAAGCTGGAGGGGTACCTCGTCCACGACATGGCGTTCCACCGGGTGATCCTGGTCGCGTCCGGCAACGAGATGTTCGCCCGGCTCGGCGACGTGGTGGCCGAGGTCCTCGCGGGCCGTACCCACCACGAGGTGATGTTCGAGGACCCGGACCCGGCCGCCGTCACCCTCCACGTCCAGGTCGCCGAGGCGGTACGGGAGGGCGACGCGGCCCGCGCGGAACAGCTCACCCGCGAGATCACGGTGGGCGCCCTGCAGGAGTTGGACATCCTCGCGCCGTAGGTCCTCGGGCAGTCCCCGAAGCCCTAGTCCTGGAACTCCCCGTCCACGTACACCCAGGCCCCGTCCAGCCGCTCGAACCGGCTGCGCTCGTGCAGTGAGCCGCCCTTGAAGGAGGCGCGGAAGGTCACGGTGCCGGTGGTGTGGAAGGCCGAACCGTCGGTCGTCCCCAGGATCTCCAGGCCGGTCCAGCGCATCCCCGGCTCGAAGTCGATCCGGGGCGGGCGCGTCCGCGGATGCCAGGTCCGCAGCAGGTACGTCTCGTCGCGCTGGACGAAGGCGCTGTAGCGCGAGCGCATCAGCCGCTCGGCCGTGGGCGCCACGGCCGCTCCCCGGAGGAACCGGCCGCAGCACTCTTCGTACGTCTCCGCGAGACCGCACGGGCAGGCGGGGGTGGGGACCGGGGCGGAGCCGTGCTGCCGCTTGGACTGCGAGGTGCGTCGGGACATGGGCTCCATTCTCGACGATCCGCCCGCCTGTCCCGACGATCCGCCCGCCTAGGCCGACTCGGCGTTGGTGGGCGGCTGGGCCGGACGCGCCGGGACGGTCTGGACGGGCAGCGCGGGCAGCGCCGTACGGTGCACCCAGGCGTCGAGGAGACCGTCCAGGGGCTCGTCCGCGAACCGGTTCACATGGGCCGTGAACATCGCCGTGGTCACGGCCCCGCCGCGGTGCAGCCCCGCCCAGGCGCGCAGCATGTGGAAGAACCGCTCGTCGCCGAGCGCGCAGCGGATCGCGTGGATCGTGACCCCGCCGCGTTCGTAGAGCCGGTCGTCGAACATCGCCTTCTTGCCGGGGGCGGCGATCCGGATGTCCTGCGGCATCCCGGACAGCAACCGGTGGGCCACGGCGGCCAGTTGCTGGGCGCTACGGCCGCCGGACCGCTCCGACCACAGCCACTCCGCGTACTTGGCGAGCCCCTCGTTCAGCCAGATGTGGCGCCAGTCGGCGATCGACACGCTGTTGCCGAACCACTGGTGGGCGAGTTCGTGCGCCACCAGCCGCTCCGAACCCCGCGCCCCGTCCACGTGGTTGGCGCCGAACAGCGACAACCCCTGGGCCTCGACGGGGACATCGAACTCCTCGTCGGCGACGACCACGGCGTACTCGTCGAAGGGGTACGGCCCGAACAGCCGCTGGAACAGGTCCATCATCGCGGGCTGCCGTGCGAAGTCCCTTGAGAACTCCGGCAGTAGATGGGCCGGTATGTGGCCGTGCATCGGCACCCCGCCGAAGCCCGGGTCGCCCAGCAGCACGGTCTGGAACTTGCCGATCGCCAGGCTCACCAGATAGCTCGACGTCGGCGCCGCCTGCTCGTACACCCAGGTCGTCGTGGACGCCTTGGTGGTACGCGTGAGCAGCCGGCCGCCGGCCACCACCGAGTACGCCGACGGGCAGGTGACCGAGATCAGGTACGACGCCTTGTCGGCCGGCCGGTCGTTGCACGGGAACCACGAGGGCGCGCCGGTCGGCTGGCTCGCCACCAGCGCGCCGTCCGTCAGCTCCTCCCAGCCGATCCCGCCCCAGGGGCTGTTCACCGGCTTGGGGTTGCCCGACCAGTGGATCTCCACCGTGAACGCGGCCCCCGCCCGCAGCGGCTTCGCCGGCTTGATCCGCAGTCTGCCGCCCCGGTGCGTCCAGTGCGGCTGGCGGCCGTCCACCCGGATCCGGCCGATCTTGAAGTCGGCCAGGTTCAGCTGGAACTCGGGCAGCGCGGCACGGCCCGCGATCGCGTTGATGCGGGCCATGCCGGAGAGGCGATTGGGTCCGGGCCGGTAGTCCAGCATGAGCTCATAGCGATGCACCCGGTACCGGGAATCGCCGTTGTCCGGGAAATACGGGTCCGGACCCGCTGACTGCTGCACTGCCACTTCCGCGTTCGCTCCCTGCGCCTTGCTGGAACCGTCTCTCGGTGCGCCGATGCCCGCGGCAACCGAGCGGCCCGCGCTCAGGGACGCCATGCCTCGATCGGATTGCCGAGCCAGCGGGTGTCGTCGGGAACCGACTCCGCCGCCATGACGAGCGACGCGGGACCCAGGGTGGTACGGGCCCCGATCATGCTGCCGGGCAGCACGATCCCGCCAGGACCCAACGTGGCGCCCTCACGGAGAACAACAGTATCCGTCCGCAAGATCCGGTCGTGGAAGAGGTGAGTCTGCAGCACACACCCGCGGTTCACGGTCGCCGCGTCCTCCAGGGTCACCAGATCCGTCTCCGGAAGCCAGTAGCTCTCCACCCAGACACCCTTGCCGATGCGCGCCCCGAGGCCGCGCAGCCAGGCCGTCATCAAGGGTGTACCCGGAACCGAGCCCGCCAGCCACGGCACCGCCAGCACCTCCACGAAGGTGTCCGCCAGCTCGTTGCGCCACACGAACGAACTCCACAGCGGGTGCTCCCCGCTGCGGTGCCGCCCGACCAGCAGCCACTTGGCCAGCACGGACACCAGGCCCGCGGCCGCACCGGCGCCGAGCAGCACCAGGCCGGACAGCAGCGGCGCCCACACACCGAGCGCGCACAGCGCCGCGACCGTCAGTCCGGCCAGCGCCACCGAGCACAGCACGGGCACGATCCGGCACGTCTCCACCAGGGCCCGCGCCCACAGCAGCCGCGCCGGCGGCTCGTAGGTCCGGCTCTGGTCTCCGTCGGCCGCGCTGCGCGGCAGCTTCACCGGCGGCAGCCCCAGGTACGAGGTGCCCTTCTTGGCCTTCTTCGGCGTCGCCGACAGCACACCCACCAGACCGCCGTCCGGCACACTGCGGCCCGGCGCGGTCATCCCGGAGTTCCCGAGGAACGCCCGCCGCCCGATCTCCGCGCGCCCGATCCGCACATAGCCGCCGCCGAGCTCGTACGGCGCGGTCAGCGTGTCGTCGGCGAGGAACGCGCCCTCGCCGACCGTCGTCAGGCTCGGCAGCGCGAGCACGGTCGACACCTCGGCACCCCGCCCGATCCGCATCCCGAGCAGCCGCAGCCACACCGGCGTGACCAGTCCGGCGTACAGCGGGAACAGGGTCTCGCGGGAGCGGTCCATCAGCTGGGACACGGTCCACGCCTGCCAGCCGATCCGGCTGTGCGTGGGATGCGTGCCGACCCGCAGGCGCAGGCTGAGCAGTCGTACGAAGACGAGGATGAGCAGGGCGTACGCGAGGCCGAAGGCCAGCGTCGCCGGGACCAGGGCCAGCGACGCACCCCGCAGGGCCTCGGCCAGGCCGTCCCCCGGGGCCACGAAACGACCGGCGACCAGCAGCGCGACGGCACCGGCGAGCACCGGCAGCGCACTGAGACCGAGGCCCGTCAGGCCGTACATCACCCGCCAGTACGTGCCGCGCTGCGGCCGCTGCTTGGGCCAGTTCCGCTTGGCCTTGCCCAGCTTGACGGCCGGGGCGCCGGCCCAGCGCTGACCGGTCGGGATCTGCCGGGTGACCGCCGAACCGGGGGCCACCTCGGCCCGCTTGCCGACGCGGGCGCCAGGGAAGAGCATGCTGCGCGTGCCGACGACCGCGTGGGCGCCGATCCGGACCGCGCCGATCTCCAGGCGGTCGCCGTCCAGCCAGTAGCCGGACAGGTCCACCTCGGACTCCACGGCCGCGCCGCGTCCCACCCTGAGCAGGCCGGTGACCGGCGGCAGCGAGTGCAGGTCCACGTCGGGACCGATCTTGGCGCCGAGCGCCCGCGCGTACCGCTCCAGCCAGGACCCGGTCAGCGTGGTCGCCCCGCTGAACTCGGCCAGCCGCTCCGCCGCCCACAGCCGCAGATGGACGGAGCCGCCGCGCTCGTACCTGCCGGGCTTCACACCGCGCAGCAGCAGCCGCGCGCCACCGGCCGCGATCGCGATCCGGCCGGGCGGGGTGAACAGGGCCACCGCGCCGAGGCCGACCAGCCACCAGGGCGCGGTGGGCAGCCAGCCGTAGCCGCTCAGCACATTGCCGAGCGCGGCGAGGACGACCGTCCAGCGCAGCCCGAGAAGGGTGAACAGCGGGAGCAGCAGCAGGAGCTGCACGAACTGGGCGGAGCGGGGCACCGGGGCGATGGTGCGCTGCGCGGAGTCGTCGTGCGCGGACTCCTCCAGGCGGCGGGCCAGCTTGCGCAGCACCGGCTGCTGGTAGATGTCGAGGACGGCCGCGCTCGGGTAGCGGGTGCGCAGCCGGGTGGTGAGCTGGGCGGCGGACAGGCTGCCGCCGCCGATCGCGAAGAAGTCGTCGGCGGCGCTGCCCACCGGGATGCCGAGGACCTCGGTCCACTGCTCGGCGAGCCAGGCCTCGGTGCCGTACAGCTGCTGGGCCGGGCCGCCGGTCTCCAGGCCCTCCAGGGGCCACGGGAGGGCGTTGCGGTCGACCTTGCCGGAGGTACGGGTGGGCAGCTCGGCGACGGGCGCGAGCAGCGGGACGAGGGCCGCGGGCAGCTCGGCGCGCAGCTTCTCGACTGCGGCCGCGTGGTCCCAGCCGTCCTGGGTGACGACATAGCCGACCAGGAGCTGGTTGCCGCTGCGCGCGGTCCGTACGGCCGCCGCGGCGCCCGCGACACCGGGGAGCGCCTGCAGGGCCGCGTCCACCTCGCCGAGCTCGATACGACGGCCGCCGAGCTTGATCTGCTCGTCGGCGCGCCCGAGGAAGACCAGCCCCTCGCGGTCGGCCCGCACCAGGTCACCGCTGCGGTACGCCCGCTTCCAGCCCAGCGACTCCAGGGGCGCGTACTTCTCCGCGTCCTTCTCGGCGTCGAGGTACCGGGCCAGGCCTACCCCGCCGATCACCAGCTGGCCGCTCTCGCCCAGGGCCACGGGCTCGCCCGCGTCGTCCACGACGGCGAGCTCCCAGCCGTTCAGGGGCAACCCGATGCGGATCGGCTCCTCGCCGGTCATCAGGGCGGCACAGGCGACCACGGTGGCCTCGGTGGGCCCGTAGGTGTTCCAGACCTCGCGGCCCTCGGTCACCAGGCGCTGCGCCAGCTCGGGCGGGCAGGCCTCGCCGCCGAAGATGAGGAGGCGGACGTCGTTGAGGGTCTCGGGCTCCCAGAGCGCGGCCAGGGTCGGCACGGTCGAGACGACGGTGATCTCCTGCTCGACCAGCCAGGGGCCGAGATCGGCGCCGCTGCGGACCTGGGAGCGGGGCACGGGCACCAGACAGGCGCCGTAGCGCCACGCCAGCCACATCTCCTCGCAGGAGGCGTCGAAGGCCACCGAGAGGCCCGCCATGACCCGGTCGCCGGGTCCGATCGGCTCCTCGGTCAGGAACAGCGCGGCCTCGGCGTCCACGAAGGCGGCGGCGCTGCGGTGGGTGACGGCGACGCCCTTGGGCTTGCCGGTGGAACCGGAGGTGAAGATGATCCAGGCGTCGTGCTCGGTGCCGGGGCGTCCGGCGGTACGGCCGTCCGTGCGCCGGACGTCGATGTGCAGCCCCTCGCCGAGGACGGCCGCGACCTCCGCTTCCCCGAACACCAGTGCGGCCCGTTCGTCGGGGTCCTCGGCGTCGACGGGCACGTAGGCGGCACCGGCCGCGAGGGTGCCGAGCACGGCGATGTACAGATCGTTGGTACCGGACGGCACCCGCACGCCCACCCGGTCGCCGAGCCCGATCCCCGCCGCGGCGAGCCGCCGCCGCAGCCGCTCCACCTCCACCGCGAGCGCGCGGTAGGTGAGCTGGGTGGTGCCGTCGTCCAGTGCGGGCTCATCGGGGTGAGTCCGTACACTTGCTTCGAAAACGTCCACGAGCGTGCGCGGCGACGCTGCCGCCCCGGCCGAAAATCGGGCCGTGTCCCCGAACTCCTCGCGGATCTCTTCGTCGAGCAGGCCGAGAGCACTGCTCTCGTCTATGGCTGCCATCCGGTCCTCGCGTCTCGTTCCCGGAACCCTCCGGGGCGCCGGCGGGTTCCCAGGTGTGCCTGGGGGTGTCCGGGTCCGGCTGGGTAACAAACCGGAAATGTTAGTACGACGCTAGGCTTCCGTTCATCTGACAGCCACTCGAAAGCCGCCGTTCGGGCTAGTCGTTTAAACCTTAACAAACCTCTGACCAGGCATGATCCGCCCGTGACGAGAGATGGACCACACAGCGTGAGACGGGCCAACTCCGCGTGTCCGAAGGTGTGTACGGCGACGGCCGGTGCCGTGGCGGGGAGGGGAGTGGGTCGCCACGGAACCGGCCGTCGCGGTGGTGGGGTCAGGCGGCGCTGACCTCGGCCCAGATGGACTTGCCCCAGGGCAGATTGCCCACGCCCCAGCGGCCCGAGCACAGCGCGTCCAGGATGAGCAGCCCCCGCCCCCGGTCCCGTTCGACGGAGATGGGGCGCAGCCGGGGGTGGCGGCTCAGCGGGTCGTGCACCTCGACCCGGGTCCGGGAGCCGTCGGAGTCGATGAGGAGCCGGACCGGGTCGTCCGGGTCGGTCTCGTAGCGCAGGGAGTTGGTGACCAGCTCGCAGGTGACCAGGGCGACCGCGGCGATGTGGTCACGGGAGGCGCCCGGGGCGTGGTGTGTGATGAAGTCGCTCACGAACAGCCGTGCCGCCCTGGCCGACTGAGGCTCGCTCGCCAGTAACAGGACGGGCGGCGGGGCGACTTGCAGTGCACGGATTTCGGTCGTGGTGCTCCGCTGGCGTTCGATCATGTGGATCCCCTCACGGGCATGTCCCAACGCAGGCACGGTGCTTCGCCATGCGAGTGCGGTCACTTTCGTATTTCCCGGATTCATGGTGCCTTCACGGCACAGTCGATCGCAATACGTCCCGCATGATGTGAAAAATTGCGCATCTCCTTGGGAGACTTGCGGCACATGTCGTCAGCCGGTGGCGAGGGTCGGGGCGGCCACGGCAGACTGTCGGGCAGTTCACCGGACAGAAGGGGGATCCGTGAGCACGCCCACGGTGCGCCGGCGACGGCTCGGTGCGAAGTTGCGCGAACTGCGCGGCGAACTGACCCTCGACGAGGTCGCGGAGCACTCCGAAGGAGCCTTCGTCTCCTCGAAACTGTCCCGGATGGAGACCGGCAAGACGGCCCCCAAGGCAGCGGACATCCAGGCGCTGCTCACCCTGTACGCCGAACTCGGCCGTGACGTCAGCGACGAACTGCGCGCGGCCCTGATCACGCTCACCAAGGAGGGCGGCCGGCGCGGCTGGTGGCACTCGTACCGGGGTGTCCTCACCCCGGTGTACGAGGACCTGATCAGCCTGGAGGCGGAGGCCGAGACGGTCTCCACCTGGCAGCTGGGCATGGTCCCCGGACTGCTCCAGACCGCCGAGTACGCCCGGGAGATCATCCGGGCGACCGCCATGTCCGAGGCGGTCGAGGCACGGGTCGACGCGCTCGTCGAGGTACGGCTCGCACGCCAGGCCGTCCTCACCCGCGACAGCGACCCGCTGGCGCTCTGGGCGATCGTCTCCGAGCAGGCACTGCGCTCCACCACCGAGGATCCCGCCCTGATGTACGAGCAGTTGGGGCGCCTGCTTACGATGGGGCGGCGGCCGAACATCAACATCCAGGTGTTGAGATCGGACGCTCCCCTCCACGCCGGGCTGACCGGCACCTTCAGCATCCTGGGCTTCGGTCCGCACACGGACCTGGACGTCGTCCACCAGGAAGGGCTGACTTCCGCCCTGTACATCGAGGAACGTGATCGGGTCTCCACGCACCGGGCCGCGTGGCAACGCCTCACGTCTGCCGCCGAGTCCGTCGAGGCGTCGGTGGAACTGATCACCCAGATAAGGAAGAACGAATAGCGAATGAAGCACGTTGACGACGCGTCGACTCTGCCGGTGACCTGGTGGAAGTCCTCGGCGTCCGCATCACAGTCCGACTGCGTGGAATGCGGGATCGTCGACGGGGCGACGGTCGCCGTCCGCGACAGCAAGCGGCCCGACGGGCCCGCCCTGCTGGTCGGCCGGGCGGCACTCTCCGCGTTCACCTCCGCCGCGGCCCTCGGGTACGGCCGAATAGGCCGCGCCGGCTGACCGGGCCGCAGCGACCGGGTCGCCCGTACCCCTTCCCCGGAAAACCGGAAACCCCTGCCCGGCAGGGGTTTCTTTCCCGCCCGCTACGCCAGCACCGCGCGGAAGGCGCGCTCGCCGATATCGTGCATCAGCGGGTTGTCCGCCGAGTGCGACAGGAAGACCAGGGACAGGGCGAGCGCCCACCCCCGGGCCCGCTCCCATGTCGCGTCGTCCGCGCGGCCGTACGCCCGCCGAAGAACGGCACGCTGCTGCGCGGTGAACAGCATCCAGGCCACGGACAGGTCGGTGGCAGGATCACAGGGACCGAAACCTCGGCGGCAGGCATACGGCGAACTGTCACAGCGAGAACTCCACGGCGGTGACCCGGCGTGCTCGGCGGTCGCAGGGGAAAGCAAAAGACCCCTGATCGACAGGGGTCTCAGCTGGTGTCCGAGGGGGGACTTGAACCCCCACGCCCGATAAAGGGCACTAGCACCTCAAGCTAGCGCGTCTGCCATTCCGCCACCCGGACAAGGTGTCTGTCGTGCGGGGTTTCCCCCGCGGCGACGAAGGAAACACTACCAGGCTTTCAGGGGCGGCCGATCACACCCCGTACCGGGGCCGCCGGGCGTGAACGGCGTGTGACGGGCCGGGACCGGTCTTGGGGTCGGAGCGGGAAGGGAGAGAGGATGGCGGGGACCGGCCGGCAGTGACAGCAGGAGGAATCGACGTGAGCGAGACGGACACGGCCAAGGGCGTCACCGGTGAGGACGAGGTCGTCGACCTCTGCCGCGAGCTGATCCGGTTCGACACCAGCAACTACGGCGACCACTCCGGGCCCGGCGAGCGCAAGGCCGCCGAGTGGGTCGCGGAGAAGCTCGCCGAGGTCGGCCTCGACCCGGAGATCTTCGAGTCCCACCCGGGCCGCGCCTCCACGGTGGCCCGCATCGAGGGCACGGACCCGTCCAGGCCCGCCCTGCTGATCCACGGCCACCTCGACGTCGTTCCGGCCAACGCCGACGACTGGACCCACCACCCCTTCTCCGGCGAGGTCACGGACGGGTGCGTGTGGGGCCGGGGCGCCGTCGACATGAAGGACATGGACGCCATGACCCTCGCGGTCGTGCGTGACCGGCTGCGCAGCGGGCGGCGGCCGCCCCGGGACATCGTGCTCGCCTTCCTCGCCGACGAGGAGGCCGGCGGCACCTACGGCGCCCGGTACCTGGTCGACAGCCACCCCGGCCTCTTCGAGGGCGTCACCGAGGCGATCAGCGAGGTGGGCGGCTTCTCCTTCACCGTGAACGAGCAGCGGCGGCTCTATCTGATCCAGACGGCCGAGAAGGGCATGCACTGGATGAAGCTGAAGGTGGCCGGCACCGCCGGGCACGGCTCGATGATCCACCGCGACAACGCGATCACCGAACTCTCCGAGGCCGTGGCCCGGCTCGGCCGGCACACCTTCCCGGTGCGGGTCACCAAGACCACCCGGGCCTTCCTCGACGAGCTGGGCGACGCGCTCGGCACCGAACTGGACCCCGAGGACATGCAGTCCACGCTGGCCCGGCTCGGCGGCATCGCCAAGCTCATCGGCGCGACGCTCAGCAACACCGCGAACCCGACCCAGCTGAACGCCGGTTACAAGGTCAACGTGATCCCCGGCGAGGCCACCGCGCACGTCGACGGCCGCTTCCTGCCCGGCCACGAGGAGGAGTTCCTCGCCGACCTCGACCGGATCCTCGGCCCGAACGTGGTCCGCGAGGACGTGCACTCCGACAAGGCCCTGGAGACCAGCTTCGACGGGACGCTGGTGGAGGCCATGCAGTCCTCGCTGCTCGCCGAGGACCCGACGGCCAAGGCCATCCCCTACATGCTCTCCGGCGGCACCGACGCCAAGTCCTTCGACGACCTCGGCATCCGCGGCTTCGGCTTCGCGCCGCTCAAGCTGCCGCCGGAGCTGGACTTCGCGGGCATGTTCCACGGGGTGGACGAGCGGGTGCCGGTGGACGGTCTGCAGTTCGGTGTGCGGGTGCTCGACCGGTTCATCGACGCGTCGTGAAGCCATGGCTTCGGCTAATCGGGCGGCTGTGCGAGGTGGACTGAAAAGAGTGAATGCGACGATAAGCTCGTAGCTCCATTACTCCCTCCTCGTTACAGGTAATGCGATCCGCTACTTGGGACCGCATTGCCAACAAGGAGGAATAATGCTCAAGAAGGTCGTCGCTGCTGCGGCTGCCACTGGTGGTCTGGTTCTCGCGGGTGCGGGCCTGGCCGTCGCCGACGCGGGTGCTCAGGGTGCCGCCGTGGGTTCCCCGGGTGTCGTCTCCGGCAACGTGATCCAGGTTCCCGTGCACGTCCCGGTGAACGTCTGCGGCAACACGATCTCGGTGATCGGGCTGCTGAACCCCGCCTTCGGCAACACCTGCATCAACAAGTGACGCCGACTCCCTGAGGGGCGTCTTTCCGTCGGCCCCGGAGCGCGCGCCACGCGCTCCGGGGCCGACCGGTTTTTCCGCGGGTATTCCGCACGGAATGTCCGCGGAATGCAAAGGTCAGGATCCAAGGCAGGGGGGAATTCAGAAATGCGACAAGGGACCCGTAAGGGGCTCATGACCATGGTCGCGGCGACCGGTGTGATCGCCGCGGCGAGCGGCTACGCCCACGCCGACTCGGGGGCCGTCGGCTCGGCCGCCGACTCACCCGGCGTGCTGTCCGGCAACACGGTGCAGGCGCCGGTGCACGCGCCGGTGAACATCTGCGGCAACACCGTGAACGTGATCGGCGCCCTCAACCCGTCGGTGGGCAACAAGTGCGCCAACCACGGTGGCGGAGGCGACACGACGGGCGGTTACGGCGGCTACGGCGGCGGCCACGAGGCGCACGGCGGCTCACACGCCGGCGGGCACACCGGGGGCTCGCCCGGTGTCGGGTCGGGCAACACGGTGCAGGCGCCGATCGACGCACCGGTGAACGTGTGCGGCAACAGCGTCAACGTGATCGGCATCGGCAACACCGCCGTGGGCAACGACTGCGCCAACGGCGGGGGCCACGGAGACCACGACGGCCCCGGCGGCGACCACCCCACGCCTCCGCCGGGTCATGGCGGACACGGTGGTCATGGCGGGCATGGCGGGCATGGCGGGCACGGTGGTCATGGCGGGCACGGACATGGGACGCCGCCCGGTCATGGCGGGCACGGAAGCGTCCCGCCCGGTACTCCGGGCCAGCCGGGTACTCCGGGCCAGCCGGGTACTCCGGGCCAGCCGGGTACTCCGGGCCACCCGGGTACTCCGGGCCACCCGGGAACGCCAGGTCACCCCGGAACCCCGGGGCAGCCGGGTGGGCCGGGGCAGCACCTGGGGGCGCCGGGTCACTCCGGGAGTGGGGCCGGCCCGACCGGCGGCCGGGTCTCCTCCTCCGTCGGCCCCCTCGGCAGCACCTCGGTGACCCAGCCCGGCCCGGCCGTCGCGCAGCTCGCGCACACCGGCAGTGACCTGCCGCTGGGCCTCGCCCTCCCGGCGGGCGCGGGCGCGGTGCTCGCGGGCGCGGTGCTGTACCGCAGGGCGCGCGCCGCGGCGTAAGCACACGGAAGGTGACGCTCCCGCGGCGCTGCGTGGAACGGAACGGGCCCCGTCACTGCGGGGCCCCTTCCGTCATTCGGCCAGTCTCACCATGTGGCACGCACCTGGCGGATGATCCGCCGGCGCAACCGCACCCTGCGGCTGCCGTCACGCATGAGGCTCAGTCGGTCCAACTCCCAGTGTCCGTACTCGGCATGGTCCGTCAGCAGACGTGTGGCGTCCTTGCGGGAAACCCCGCGAGGTACGTACACGTCGACAAATTCGTATTCCGGCATCGCATCTATTGTGCGGGCTGGTGCCCGGTACGGATAGCGTCTGCACTATGTCTGATGCTGCGCAGCCCACCGCTGCCGAGGTACGCGCCGCCGCCGAGGCGGTCAAGACCGCGCTCGACCGCCATCTGGCCGCGGTCGAACGCAGGTCGGGGGAGGACGACCCCGCTGTCTACGAGGCGTTCAACCAGCTGGCCGCGGCCGCCGAGGTCTACGACGAGCTGCTCTACGACCGCTACGACGAGGTCACACCCTTCGAGATCCCCGGTGCGGAGGACTCGCTGCCCCCGTATGCGGGCCCCGAGGAACCGAACGCGATCAGTGTGCTGATCCGCCGCGACTACGCCGTGGCGGAACCGCAGCGGCTGCTGGCACAGGCCCAGCGGGTCGAGGCGGCGGAGTACGACGACGGTCCCGGCGCGGACCAGGACGCCGCCGGCACGATCCACGGGGCGCTGGGGATCCTGTTCGGAGAGTTCGAACCGGACGAGATCGCCTCCCGGCACAAGGAGTTCGGCCTGGAGGAGGGCGACTCCACGCTGTGGGTGACCGCGGCGGACGAGCCGGCCGAGCCGGGGGAGTGGCTGGAGGCACCGTTCGAGGCGGTCGATCCGCAGCGGGTGGTGTGCAGGTTCGACGTGAGCGCGGTCTTCGACGACGAGGACGACGAGGACATCGAAGGCGCCGGAGACGCCGAAGACGTCGAGGACACCGACGAACTGGACGAACTCGACCTCGAGGAGGACGGGGAGCTGGAGCCCTTGGACGCCGAGCGCTGACCGCTGGTTGAACGGCCGGCCGGTGGTGCCTTCCGGGGGTGAGGCCGGATGGGCGCCGCCGGCCGGCGGCACGCCGGGGCAGGCTCCCCGGCGTGCCGTTCAGTTCGCGGCCGGGACCTGTGTCTTGAGCAGGAGCGGGAGGCGGGTCGTCCGGGGCTTCGGCAGGGCTTCGGACACCGCTCTCGGCAGGGCCTGCTCCACGCCGTGGACCACCGACAGATGGCGCTCAGCCCTGCTGAACGCCGTGTACACCCAGGGGCGGCTGAGGGACTGGGCCGCGTCACCGGGGAGGACCACGACCGCCGCCGGCCACCGGCTGCCCACCGCCTGGTGCGCGGTCAGGGCCCAGCCGTGGCGGACGGACTGCTCCACCCGCTCCTTCGGTACGACGACGGTCACCCCCGCGCACGACAGGTGCAGTCCGTCGGCGTCGGCCGTCACCACCTGGCCCGGGACCGTACGGCCCGGGGCGGGGGAGTAGGCGATCCGGTCACCGGGGTCGAAGCCGCCGAAGCGGCCGGGGCCCGGATTGAGCCGTTCCTTGAGGACGGTGTTGAGGGCGCGGGTGCCGGCCGCGCCGCCATGGCCCGGGGTGATCACCACGGTCTGTTCGGCGGGGACGCCGATCGCACGCGGCACGGAGTCGGCGACCAGCTGCACCGTCCGGTGCACCGCCTCGCCCGCGTCCCGCACCGGCACGATCACGATCTCCTTGCCGGGCGCCTCGACCTGAAGGAGCTCGCCGACGCCGATCCCGGAGACCAGCTCGCCGAGCGGACCGGGGTCGGGCGTGCGGGAGGCGATCTGCGGGCAGACCCGGGCCGCCAGCAGGTCGGCGAAGACCCGCCCGGCACCCGCCGACCACAGCACCGCCGGATCGCCGCTCAGCACCAGCCGGGCCCCGTCGGGCAGCGCCTCCACGAGGATCGCCGCGTCCTCCACGTCCAGTTGGGGCGCGTCCAGCACGATCAGCAGGTCGAGGGCGAGCGCACCGTCCGTGTCCCGGCCGGGGCCCTCCGCACCGGAGAGGAGACCGGCGACGGTGCCGACGGCTTCCCCGCCGTCCGCCGACAACGCGGTGGGACGGCGGCGTCCGTCGGGGGCGTGCGTGGCGGCGAAGGCGCGCAGCCCAGCGGCGCGGGCGGCGGTCAGCAGGGCCGCCGGTTCGGCGCGGGCCGCCTCGCCGCCCGTGTGCAGGACGAGGCCGTGCCCGGCGACCGCCCTGGCCAGCTCGGCCGCGCCGCCGGAGGCCGCCGCGGCGGCCGCCTCCCAGGGCTCCGAGGCGTCCTTGGACAGGGAGTTGACCAGCCGGGCCAGTCCGTCGGCGAGGCTCTCCTCGGCCAGCGCGTACCGCTCGAGACCGACCAGGACCCGGACCGGCCGCTCCTCCTCGTCGTCCTCGGGCTCGGGGGCGCCCGGATCCAGCGCGTCCTGGAAGACCAGCGCCTCGCCCTCGGCGATCGCGTCCTGCACGGCCGCCTCCGGGTCGTGCACCGCCCGCTGGGCCAGCGCGGCGGTGAGCGCGGGCATCTCCAGCGCGGTGTGCCCGGCCACGGCGGCCTGCTCGAGGAGCCAGCCGGTCACCGCCCGGCCGCGTCGCTCGTCGTCCGGACCGCACTCCGCGCCGAGCAGCGCCCGCGCGAACCCGTCGGCCTGGTCCGGGCGTACCCCGGAGACCCGGAGCAGGTGCCAGGGGTCCTCCCGCAGCAGCGCGTCGGCTCCCTCGCCGAGGGCGGCGGTGACCTGGGGCGCGAGCGACTCGGGCGCACCGCCGTCGGCGAGGACACGGCGTACCGCGGCGACCGCCTCCGCGGCGGGCGCGACGGCGGCAGGGGCGGCGGGCTGTGGCCGGCGGACCGGCTCCGGGGCGGGGGCAGCCCGGCGCGGAGCCGGCTCCGGGTCGCCGAACGCGGTGGCCGCCGGCTTCTCGCCGCCCTCCACCGCCCGGATCGCCGCGAGCAGATCGGCCGCCTTGCCGCTCAGCTTGGCCCCGCTCTCGATGGGCCCCGTCCGCTCGGCCTTCCGCCGCTCGATCCGCTCCCGCTCGACCTGCTGAGCGGCCAACTCGGCCTCGGCCTCGGACCGCTGGGACCCACCTGCCGACCCGCCGTCCCCCGAACCGTCTCCGCCGTCCGCCACGGAGCCGACGGAGGCCTCGCCGCCCCGAGCCTCGCTCACTCCACCGACGCCACCCGGGTCCGCCGCGTCGCCTCCGTCGCTCTCAGGAGCCGCGGCGGCCGCATCGCCGCCCTCGACCGCGTCGTCCTCGATCGCGGCGCCGTCGTCCCCGTTACTCCCCGGGGCCGCGGCCGTGCCCGCGGCGGCCGCATCGCCGCCTCCGATCACGCCGTCCTCCATCGCGTCACCGTCGGCTCCGCCGCCCTCGGCCCCGTCAGCCCCGTCGTCGCCCCGGCCGCCCGTGTCGGCCGCGCGGGCATCGGCGTCCGGCGACTCGCTCGCCCCGGTCGTGCCGGCGGTGAGGTCCGCGGCCTCCGTCGTCCCCTCGGCCGTCGTTGCCCCGTCGGCCTCGGGCTTGGCGCCCAGCCCCGGCTCCGTGCTCACAGCGTGCTCCAGTCGTGATCGGGATAGCGGTGCACGGGCGCCGACACATCGTCCAGCGCCCGGCAGATCTCGTCAGGAAGACTAAGGGCCTCCACTGACAATGCCGCCGTGAGCTGCTGCGCGTTGCGCGCGCCGACGATCGGCGCGGTCACGCCCGGCCGGTCCCGCACCCAGGCGAGGGCGATCTGCAGCGGTGTCACCGCGAGCCCGTCCGCCGCCGTCTGCACCGCGTCCACGATCCGGCTCGCGGTGTCGTCGAGGTACGGCGCGACGAACGGTGCGAGGTGTTCGGAGGCGCCGCGTGAGTCCGGGGGAGTGGAGTTGCGGTACTTCGCGGTGAGCACGCCGCGGCCCAGCGGGGAGGACGGCAGCAGGCCGATGCCCAGGTCCAGCGCGGCCGGCAGCACCTCGCGTTCGACGCCCCGCTGGAGCAGCGAGTACTCCAGCTGGGTGCTGGACAGCCGGGTGCGGGTGCCGGGCGCCGCGAGCTGCCAGGTCGCCGCCTTCGCGAGCTGCCAGCCGCAGAAGTTGGAGACCCCGGCGTAGCGGGCGCGGCCGCTGCTGACGGCCAGGTCGATGGCCTGGAGGGTCTCCTCCAGCGGGGTGTCCGGGTCGTAGGCGTGCACGTGCCAGACGTCCACGTAGTCCGTGCCCAGGCGGGCGAGCGAGGCGTCGAGCGCGGCGAGCAGATGGCCGCGGGAGCCGTCGAAGCGGCGGTCGGGGTCGGGGACGCTGCCCGCCTTCGTCGAGATGACCAGGTCCCGGCGTGGCACCAGGCCTTCCATGAGCTGTCCGAGCAGATACTCGGCCTCTCCGTCGCCGTACACGTCCGCGGTGTCGACGAGGGTTCCGCCGGCCTCCCAGAACGCCTTCAGCATGTCCGCGGCGTCGTGCTCGTCGACGTCCCGGCCCCAGGTGAGGGTGCCGAGTCCGATTCTGGACACGCGCAGGCCGGTCCGGCCGAGATGCCTCTGCTCCATGCCCGCGAGATTACTGGCCAGAGTTGCTGCGTTGGGTTGCCTGTGGATAACCGATTTTCCCCACCACGTGCAGCTCTGTCGCGCCCGCTACGCCCGCACCGGAATTCTCCGCGCTAAGGTCTCTCGCAACAGCGACGTTACTGATCGGTAAGGGGAACGGCCATGCAGCTCGGGATCAACCTCGGCTACTGGGGCGCCGGGATGGACGGGGACAATCTGGCCGTGGCGCAGGAGGCCGAGCGGCTCGGTTACGCCGTGTGCTGGGCCGCCGAGGCCTATGGCTCCGACGCCGCCACCGTGCTCAGCTGGGTCGCCGCGAAGACCGAGCGCATCGACGTCGGTTCGGCCATCTTCCAGATCCCGGCCCGGCAGCCGGCCATGACCGCGATGACCGCCGCCACCCTCGACTCCCTCTCCGGCGGCCGCTTCCGGCTCGGCCTCGGCGTCTCCGGACCCCAGGTCTCCGAGGGCTGGTACGGCGTCAAGTTCGACAAGCCGCTGTCCCGCACCCGCGAGTACGTGGAGATCGTGCGCAGGGCGATGTCCCGGGAACGGCTGACGTTCGAGGGCGAGCACTGGACGCTGCCGCTGCCGGGCGGCCCGGGCAAGCCGATCAGGCTGACCGTGCACCCGGAGCGCGAGCACATCCCGGTCTACATCGCCGCCATCGGGCCGAAGAACCTGGAGCAGACCGGTGAGATCGCCGACGGCGCCCTGCTGATCTTCCCGTCCGCCGAGCATCTGGAGGAGACGGCCGTCAAGTACCTGCGTGCGGGGCGGGAGAAGGCCGGGAAGACCCTCGACGGGTTCGACGTCTGCCCGACGCTGCCGCTCGCCGTCGGCGACGACAAGGACGTGGCCGAGCTCGCCGACACCTTCCGCCCGTACACCGCCCTCTACGTCGGCGGTATGGGCAGCGCCAAGCAGAACTTCTACAACCAGCTCGCCCGGCGCATGGGCTACGAGCGGGAGGCCGCCGAGATCCAGGACAAGTACCTGTCCGGCGACAAGAACGGGGCCGCTGCCGCGGTTCCGCAGGAGCTGATCGACCAGACCACGCTGCTCGGCTCCGTGGACCGGATCGCCGACCGCATGAAGGCCTACGCGGCCGCCGGGGTCACCACGCTGTCCCTCGCCCCCGCCGGCTTCACCCTGGACGAGCGGCTCGCCTCGCTGCGGGCCGGCGCCGAGGCGGTGGAGCGCGCCGGGCTCG
Organism: Streptomyces sp. NPDC101234; assembly: GCF_044767525.1. NCBI lineage: Bacteria > Bacillati > Actinomycetota > Actinomycetes > Kitasatosporales > Streptomycetaceae > Streptomyces > Streptomyces sp. NPDC101234. Next base: position 128,444 of record NZ_JBIWOA010000024.1, read on the forward strand.
CGTAGCCACCGGGCCCGCAGCGGGGGAGAGGTCCACGGCCGTGGTGGGGGCTCGGGGGGTCTTCCCCGCCACGGCCGTCACGGAGAACAACGCGCCCGTGCCCGCGCGGTTACGCCCCCGGTGCGACCCTGGTGCTCCTCCGTTCGGCCGAGTCCGCCCGCACAACTGTTGCCATGGCCTCGATGCGGCATTTGACTCGTTTTTTGCGGGTTCGGTGAGTCCTCCAGAGAGGTGCCCACGATGCTGTCGGCCAGGAGTCTGTTCCAGGAGATCCTCGACAACGACGAGTCGTTCCGGCTCTTCTGCTCCATCGCGGCCAGCGGGGAGTCCCAGGGCGGCTGGGAGAACGCGCGGATCGCCGCGCTGGTACCGCGGAGCGAACGCGACCTGGCCCCCAAGATCACCCGCCATGGAGCCGACGAGGACAAGCACGGCCGCATCTTCGACGCCCTGCTCAAGAAGCGCGGGCTGACACGCGTTCCGGTACCGCCGGACACCGATTACACGATGCTCCTGGAACGGCACGGGATCGGGCTCGCCCACCACCGGCTCCGGTCCGACCGGCCGCTCACCGTACCGGAGATCGTCACCTACCTCGCCCACAGCCGGGTCACCGAACAGCGCGCCGCCGAGCAGATGGAACTGCTGCACCGGCACTTCGCCGACCACCCGGACCTGGGGCGCGCGGTGAAGATGATCTCCCACGACGAGGACAACCACCTCGCCTACTGCCACGAGGAACTGCTGCGCTTCGCGTACGCCGGACACGGCCACGCCATCCAGCGCACGCTGCGTGAGTGCGCCCTCGCCGAGATCCGGATCCACCGGGACGTCAGCCTCGCCGTCATGGCCCGCATGGGCCGCATCCTCGGCTGGCCGAAGGCCAGGACCGCGCTCCTCGCGGCCGGCATCCACGCCGACTACGCCTACGAGCGCGCCGCCGGCTGGCGCCGCATGGTCACGCTGCGGATGCCCGAGCGCAGGAACGCCCTGGGCGGCCCCGCCGCCCCCGCCCCGGAGTCCGCCTGACCGAGGGCCGCCTGACCGGCGGCCGGCGGCTCACATCCAGCCGCGGTGCTTGAACAGCCGGTACAGCACCCACTCCAGCACGGCCATGACCATGATCACCGTCGGGTACGACCAGTACCAGTGCAGCTCGGGCATGTGGTCGAAGTTCATGCCGTAGATCCCCGCGATCATCGTGGGGACCGCGGCCATGGCCGCCCATGCGGAGATCTTCCGCATGTCGTCGTTCTGCCGCACGCTCATCTGCGCGAGATGGGCGCTGAGGATGTCCGACACCAGCCGGTCCAGGGACTCCACCCCCTCGTTCACCCGCAGCAGATGGTCGTTGACGTCCCGGAAGAACGGCCGCGACTGGTCCTGCACGAAGGGCACCGTCATCGCCCCGCCGTACTGGCCCGCCCCCGCCAGCTTTGTCATGGGCAGGGCCAGCGGCACGGTGGCCCTGCGGAACTCCAGGATCTGCCGCTTGAAGGTGTAGATCCGCGACGCGGTGTACCGGGAGCCGCCGCTGCCCGGCGAGAACACCTCGGCCTCCAGCTCCTCCAGGTCGCTCTGCAACTCGGCCGAGACCTCCAGATAGTGGTCGACGATCGCGTCGGAGATCGAGTACAGCACCCCCGTGGGCCCGTGCCTCAGCAACTCGTGCTGCTCCTCCAGATGCCGCCGGATGTCCCCGAGCGGCGACGGCGTCCCGTGGCGCACGGTGACCACGAAGGAGTCCCCGATGAAGACCATCAGCTCGCCGGAGGTCACCGTGTCGCTCTTCGGCTCGTAGTTCACCGGTTTCAGGACGACGAACATCGAGTCGTCGTACACCTCCAGCTTGGGCCGCTGGTGGGCGGTCAGGGCGTCCTCGACGGCCAGCGGATGCAGCCCGAACTCGTCGGTGACCAGGTCGAACTCGCGCTCGGTCGGTTCGTACAGGCCGATCCACAGAAAACTGTCGCCACGCGTGCGTGCCTCCGCCAGCGCGTCGGAGAAGTCCTGCGGGGTCTCCGTCCGCTCCCCGTCCTGGTAGATGGCGCAGTCGACGATCACGGAGCGTATTCTCCCGTCGGCCGCCCGACCGCGCACTTCGGCGTGCGCCTACCCTGGGCCGCATGCCCACGCTGATCCTCGTAAGGCACGGACGGTCCACCGCCAACACCTCGGGCGTGCTCGCCGGCTGGACGCCGGGTGTCGCCCTCGACGAGCGCGGCGCCGCCCAGGCCGCCGCGCTGCCCGGCCGGCTCGCCGGGCTGCCGATCTCCGAGGTCGTCACCAGTCCGCTGCAGCGCTGCCAGGAGACGATCCGCCCCCTCCTGGAGGCCAGGCCCCACCTCACCGCCCACACCGACGAGCGGATCGGCGAGGCCCACTACGGCGACTGGTCCGGCCGCAAGCTCGCCGAGCTCAAGGACGAGCCGCTGATGGAGGTCGTCCAGGCCCACCCGTCGGCCGCCGCCTTCCCGGGCGGCGAGTCCATGCGGGCCATGCAGACCCGCGCCGCCGAGGCCGTCCGCGAGTGGAACGCGCGCGTGGAGCGCGACCACGGCGCCGACGCCGTCTACCTCATGTGCTCGCACGGTGACATCATCAAGTCCCTCGTCGCGGACGCGCTCGGTCTGCATCTCGATCTCTTCCAGCGGATCTCCGTCGAACCGTGTTCCGTCACCGCGATCCGCTACACCCGCCTCAGGCCGTTTCTCGTTCGTCTCGGCGACACCGGGGATTTCGCCTCCCTTGCCCCCCGCGAGGAACCTCCGGGGGAAGACGCCCCGGTCGGTGGCGGCGCCGGCGCGCCGTGATCGTCAGCCGCAGTAGGGTGAAGCGATCCACGTAAACGCCCCCGGTAGCCGCCGCTCGCCCGAGCCCACGCACCCTCGATTCCCATGGAGACAGGACGTGTCCCGTCAGGTGTTCCTCTACGATCCGCCGGACCGCTTCGTGGCGGGCACGGTCGGACTGCCCGGACGCCGTACGTTCTTCCTCCAGGCCACGGCCGGCCCCCGGACGACCAGCGTGGCCCTGGAGAAGACCCAGGTGGCCGCTCTCGCCGAACGCATGGACGAACTCCTCGACGAGGTCGTACGGCGCAGCGGCGGCAACGCGGCCGTGCCCGCCGTCGCCCCCAACGAGATCGCCGACAGCGCCCCGCTGGACACCCCCGTCGAGGAGGAGTTCCGCGTCGGCACCATGGCGCTCGCCTGGGACGGCGAGGACGAGCGCATGATCGTCGAGGCCCAGGCCCTCGTCGAGCTGGACGCCGAGTCCGAGGAGGACCTCGCCGAGGCCGAGGAGCGCCTCCTCCAGGACGAGGAGAACGGACCCCCGATGCTGCGGGTCCGGCTGACCGGCGCGCAGGCCAGGGCCTTCGCCAAGCGCGCCCTGGACGTCGTCAACGCCGGGCGGCCGCCGTGCCCGCTGTGCAGCCTCCCGCTCGACCCGGAAGGACACGTATGTCCGCGCCAGAACGGATACCGCCGCGGAGCGTGACCGCCGCCGACCTGCTCGCCCACGGTGAGCTGAAGGTGCGCGGCCGTATCCGCGACGCCTCCAACGCGGCGCTGTTCTGCACGGTCGCGTACGACGGCGAGGAGGCGTCCTGCGTCTACAAGCCGGTCGCAGGCGAGCGCCCGCTGTGGGACTTCCCCGACGGCACCCTCGCCCAGCGCGAGGTCGCCGCCTACGAGGTCGCCGCGGCCACCGGCTGGGACCTGGTCCCGCCCACCGTGCTGCGCGACGGCCCGTACGGCGAGGGCATGGTCCAGCTCTGGATCGACGTGGCCCCCGACGGCGCCGACGTGCTCGCCCTGGTGGACGCGGAGGAGCCCGGGCCCGGCTGGAAGGCCGTCGGGTTCGCCGAGGTCGGCGACGGGAAGACCGCGCTGCTGGTGCACGCCGACGACGAACGGCTGCGCCGGCTCGCCGTCCTCGACGCCGTCATCAACAACGCCGACCGCAAGGGCGGCCATCTGCTGCCCACCGCCGACGGCCGGCTGTACGGCATCGACCACGGAGTCACCTTCAACGTCGACAACAAGCTGCGCACCCTGCTGTGGGGCTGGGCGGGCGAGTCGCTCACCGCCGACGCCGTGGAGGTCCTCCAGGGCCTGCACGGGGCCCTCGGCGGGGCTCTCGGGACCCGGCTCGCCGAACTGATCACCGCCGCCGAACTCGACGCCACACGCGCGCGTGTGGACGCGCTGCTCGCCGCCGGGAAGCACCCGGAACCGAGCGGCGAGTGGCCGGCCATCCCCTGGCCGCCCGTGTAGAGCCCCTTCAGCGCCCCTCCAGCACCGCGCGGCACATCCGCGACGCAAGATCAAGAGTGCCTTTCCGGCCGTCCGGCGTGATCCGGTTCGTATACCGAACTCTGGTCCGGTTACGCTCATGTACATGCATGCCTGGCCCGCTTCCGAGGTCCCCGCCCTGCCTGGTCAGGGCCGCGACCTGAGGATCCACGACACCGCGACCGGTGGTCCGGTCACCCTTGACCCCGGTCCCGTCGCCCGTATCTACGTCTGCGGCATCACGCCGTACGACGCGACCCACATGGGTCACGCGGCGACCTACAACGCGTTCGACCTGGTTCAGCGCGTGTGGCTCGACACCAAGCGGCAGGTGCACTATGTCCAGAACGTGACGGACGTCGACGACCCGCTGCTCGAACGCGCGGAGCGCGACGGCGTCGACTGGGTCGCCCTGGCCGAGCAGGAGACCACCCTCTTCCGCGAGGACATGACCGCCCTCAGGATGCTGCCGCCGCAGCACTACATAGGCGCGGTCGAGGCGATACCCGGCATCGTGCCGCTGGTGGAGCGGCTGCGCGACCTAGGCGCCGCCTACGAGCTCGAGGGCGACACCTACTTCTCCGTCGAGGCCGACCCCCACTTCGGCAAGGTCTCGGGCCTCGACGCGGCCGCCATGCGGCTGCTCTCCGCCGAGCGCGGCGGCGACCCCGACCGCCCGGGCAAGAAGAACCCGCTGGACCCGATGCTCTGGATGGCCGCCCGCGAGGGCGAGCCCAGCTGGGACGGCGGCTCCCTCGGCCGCGGCCGGCCGGGCTGGCACATCGAGTGCGTGGCCATCGCCCTCGACCATCTCGGCATGACCTTCGACGTCCAGGGCGGCGGCTCCGACCTGGCCTTCCCGCACCACGAGATGGGCGCCTCGCACGCCCAGGTGCTCACCGGCGAGTTCCCGATGGCCAAGGCGTACGTGCACGCCGGCATGGTCGGCCTCGACGGCGAGAAGATGTCCAAGTCCAGGGGCAACCTGGTCTTCGTCTCGCAGCTGCGCCGCGACGGTGTGGACCCGGCCGCGATCCGCCTGGCCCTCCTCTCCCACCACTACCGCTCCGACTGGGAGTGGACCGACCAGGTGCTGCGGGACGCCGAGGAGCGCCTCGCCCGCTGGCGCGCGGCGGTCTCCCGCCCCGACGGCCCCCCTGCGGAGGCCCTGGTGGAGGAGATCCGCGAGGCCCTCAGCAACGACCTGGACGCGCCCGCCGCGTTGGCGGCCGTCGACCGCTGGGCGGCGCTGCAGCAGGACCAGGGCGGCACGGACACGGGCGCACCCGGGGTCGTGTCACGAGCGGTGGACGCCCTGCTGGGCGTGGCCCTCTAGGCGAACGCAGGCATCCGCGCCCCGTCTTCGAGGCTTTCAGGGGCGCTGGGGGTACCCCCAGCCGAAGGCTGGGGGAGGAACTGCGCGCTCAGCCCCCACCGGCGCGAGGCCGGCGATCGACGGTCGGCCCCCGACGGACAGGGGCGGTACGCACTGCGCGTACCGCCCCTGTCTCAGTCCTCGGAGGTGTCCTCGCCGTCCGAATCCGGATCCTCGGTGTCCCCGACGTCCCCGGCATTCCCCGCGCTCCCGGGCGCGTCCGGCTTCGGCGGCCGCGGCGGCCGTGCCTTGCCGCCCGGGTTCCCCGGGCTGTCCCGCAGATACGACGCGCTGTCGCTGCCGTCCGCCGTGGCGTGCCCGCCCGGCGGGCTGACGTCCCGGCGCCGCAGATACCGCTCGAACTCACGGGCGATCGCCTCGCCGGACGCCTCGGGCAGCTCGGCGGTGTCCCGGGCCTCCTCCAGCGTCTGCACGTACTCGGCGACCTCGCTGTCCTCCGCGGCCAGCTGGTCCACCCCGACCTGCCAGGCACGCGCGTCCTCGGGCAGCTCGCCCAGCGGGATCCGCAGGTCGAGCAGGTCCTCCAGGCGGTTGAGCAGGGCCAGTGTGGCCTTCGGGTTGGGCGGCTGGGAGACGTAGTGCGGCACCGCCGCCCACAGCGAGACCGCCGGGACGCCCGCGTGCGTGCACGCCTCCTGGAGGACACCGACGATCCCGGTCGGACCCTCGTACTTGGTCTCCTCCAGGTCCATCCGCTGGGCCAGGTCGGAGTCGGACGTGACCCCGCTGACCGGTACCGGACGTGTGTGCGGGGTGTCACCGAGCAGCGCGCCCAGGACCACCACCAGCTCGACGCCCAGCTCGTGGGCGAAGCCGAGCAGCTCGTTGCAGAACGAGCGCCAGCGCATGGACGGCTCGATGCCTCTGACCAGTACCAGGTCGCGCGGCTTGTCGCCGCCGACCCGGACCACCGACAGCCGTGTGGTCGGCCAGGTGATCTTGCGCACGCCGGCGTCCATCCACACCGTGGGGCGGTTCACCTGGAAGTCGTAGTAGTCCTCGGCGTCGAGCGCCGCGAACACCTCGCCCTTCCACTCCCGCTCCAGATGTGCGACCGCGGTGGAGGCGGCGTCGCCGGCATCGTTCCAGCCTTCGAACGCGGCCACCATGACTGGGTCGATCAGCTCGGGAACCCCCTCCAGCTCGATCACCCAGTGCCTCCTTCCGACGTGCCCTCGCGTACGCCCCAACCTTACGGCGTCCAACGGGGGCGCCCGCAGCCCCCTTGCACGGGGGAGTGAACGGATCACTGCCCCGTTCGCCACCCTCGAACACCCCGCTTCGCGGAGGAACCGCACCCGGCAGCAAGCGCTTCACAGGCTGCTGCGCAGCCACTGCTCCACGCTCGCGATGTGCACGGTCGCCCAGGAGCGGGCCGCCTCCGCGTCCCGGTCGCGCAGCGCGGCCAGGATCGCCCGGTGCTCGCGCAGGGTGCGGGCGACCGCGTCCTCCTGGGTCAGTCCGCGCCAGATCCGGGCCCGGGTGGTCGGCCCGGACAGCCCGTCAAGGAGCGAACAGAGCACCGAGTTCCCCGAGCTCTGCACGATCCCCCGATGGAACTCCAGGTCGCAGGCGACCAGTTCCTCCACCGAGGGCTCCGCGCCCAGTGCGTCCAACTGGGCCGCGAGCGCGTCCAGTTGCTGCTCGCCGATCCGGGACGCGGCCATCGCGGTCGCGGCCGGCTCCAGGATCCGGCGTACCGCCAGGAACTCCAGGACCGTGTCGTCGCGGTGGAAGTCGACGACGAAGCTCATCGCCTCCAGGAGCAACTGTGGGTCCAGACTGGTGACATACGTGCCGTCGCCCTGCCGGACGTCCAGGATCCGGATCAGCGACAGGGCCCGCACCGCCTCCCTGAGCGAGTTGCGGGACAGGCCCAGTTCGGCGGCGAGTTCGCTCTCCTTGGGCAACCGGTCGCCGGGGCGCAGCGCACCGGAGACGATCATGTCCTTGATCTTCTCGATCGCCTCATCGGTGACTGCCATACTGGCCTCCCTGTCGCTCAGACATCCGATGTCTCAGCCACATTATGCGACCCGATCAGGACATGGAGAGGTCTTCGACGGCGGCGAGCACGGCCCGCTCGTCCAGCGTGAGCAGTTCCCGCCCGCGCATCAGCACCCGCCCGTCGACCACGGCGTCCCGCACATCCGCCGAGTGCGCCGCGTACGCGAGCGTCGACCAGGGATCGTGCGGCGGCCGCAGATGCGGCGCGTCCAGATCGACCACGATCAGGTCCGCCCGCTTGCCGACCTCCAGCGACCCCAGCCGGTCACCGAGCCCGAGCGCCCGCGCACCCCCGATCGTCGCCATCCGTACGGCCTGCTCCGCGCCGACCGCCGTGGGGTCGCCGCCCGCCTTGTGCACCAGCGCCGCCTGCCGAACCGCCCCCAGCACATCGAGCGAGTTGGAGCTGACCGCCCCGTCCGTGCCCAGTCCCACGGTCACGCCCGCGCCGAGCAGCCGGGGCACCGGCGCGATCCCGCAGCCCAGCTTGAGGTTCGACACCGGACAGTGGGCGACCGCCGTACCCGAGCGGGCGATGGCCGCGATCTCCGGGCCGGTCAGATCGACGGCGTGCGCGAGCAGCACATCCGGGCCCAGCAGCCCGAGCGAGTCCAGCAACTCCACCGGCCGTTTGCCGTGCTTGACCTCGACGGTGGCCACCTCGGTGGCGTTCTCGGCCGCGTGGATGTGCACCAGCGCACCGAACTCCCGGGCCAGCGCGAACACTTCGGTCAGCTGGGCGGGGGAGAGGGTGTAGGCGGAGTGCGCGAAGACCACCGGCCGCCGGCCGGGACCCGCGTCCCCGCGCGCCTCCAGGTCCCGCCGGGCCCAGCCGAGCCGCTCCTCGTACCCGAGCCCGTCCGGTGGCTGCGGCACGTCCATGAAGGTCGGCCCGGTGTGCAGTCGCCAGCCCGCCTCCCGGGCCGCCGCCTCGGCCGCCTCGTGGAACCAGTACATGTCCAGCGCCGAGGTGACCCCGGCCCGTACGCTCTCCGCGACCGCCAGCCGCACCCCCGCCGCGACGTTCCCCGGCGCCAGCAGCTCGGCCTCCCACGCCAGCACCTTCTCCAGGAAACCCTGGAGGGTCACGTCGTCGGCACGGCCGCGCAGCAGGGTCATGGCGAGATGGGTGTGCGCGTTGACGAACCCGGGAAGGACCAGACAGCCCTCGGCGTCGATCGTCTCGCGGGCGGTGTACCGCCCGGCGAGGTCCGCGGCCGCCCCCACCGCCACGATCTCACCCTCGTGGACGGCGACGGCCCCGTCCCGTACGACGGTCGAGGCGTCGTCGACGGTGAGGACGTCCCCGCCCCGCACCAACAGGTCGATGCTCACGCCTCGTTCCCCTCCGCCAGCAGCCGCAGCGCCTCCAGCGACACCACCGCACCGCGTTCGACACCGGCCACGACGACGTCCCGGTGCGGGTCGTACCCACCGGTCGCCTCCTCGTCCACCAGCTCGTCGGCGTTGGCACCGTCCACGACCAGCACCCCGCCCGCGACCAGGCCGCGCAGCGACGCCGTCACCAGCAGCGCGGACAACTCCATCTCGATCGCGGCCAGTCCGGCCCCCTGGTACGAGAACAGCGGCAGCAGCCCCGGCTGGAAGGCCGCCCGTGTCCACACCACCCCCCGGTGATGCGGGGCGCCCGACTCGCGCGCGGCCCGCTGCAGCGCGAACACCGCCTCCGGCGCGGAGTACGCCGGGTACTCCGGCGGCAGCAACTGCTGGGTCACCCCGTCGTCCCGCACCGCCGCCTCCGCGATGACCAGATCGCCGTCCGCGATCCCCGGCTTCATCGCTCCCGCGGTACCGAACCGCACAAACGTGCGCACCCCGGCATCGGCCAGCTCCTGGAACAGCAGAACCGCCCCCGGCGCCCCCACCCCGTGCGAGGCCACCGTCACCGGCAGTCCCTTCCAACTCCCGCTGAACACCCGGTACTCACGGTGGTACGACACCTCCTCCGCGCCGTCGAGCAGCCCGGCCACCGCCGCCGCCCGCGCCGGGTCCCCGACCACGAGCGCGTGCGCCGGCAGCCCCGTGCGCGGTATTCGGGTGATGGGCAGCAGATCCTGCGTCATGCGGCGACTCCGGGAGAAGGGGTACGGCGACGGCGGCGGGCCGTCGAGAGGAAGAGGGCGCCGAGCGTCACCACGTACGGCGCGGCATCCGTCGCCTGCTGCGGCAGACCGAGGCCCTGAAGACGGAAACCGGCCGCCTCGGCGAGCCCGAACAACAGCGCGGCGAGCAGCACACCGAGCGGCGCGGCGCGGCCGAGCAGCACGGCCACGACGGCGATCCAACCGCGCCCCGCCGTCATGTTCTCGGAGAACAACGTGACGTTCCCGAGGGCGAGTTGGGCCCCGGCGAGCCCGCAGAGCACACCCGAGACCAGCACGGCGCCGTACTTGTACTTCACCGGGCTCACACCGAGCGAGGCCGCCGCGTCCGGGGCCTCGCCGACCCCGCGCAGCCTGAGCCCCCACACATGCCGGGACAGCAGCAGCGCGGCCACGGCGACCAGCGCGAACGCCAGGTAGGCGAGCGGCGTGAAACCGCCGACGAGCGGCAGCCCGGCCAGGGTCGGATCATCGAAGGTGCCCTGCACACCGAAGACCGTACGCAACAGAAAACTCGTCAGACCCACCGCCAGCAGGTTCATCGCGATGCCCAGCACCACCGCGTCCCCCTTCAGCGTCACCGCACCCACCGCCAGGATCAGCGAGTAGGCGGCCGCGGCCAGCGCGGCGGCCAGCACCCCCAGCCACGCGCTGCCGGTGAACCAGCTCGTCGCCACCGAGGTGAAGCAGCCGAGCAGCATCATGCCTTCGAGGCCGATGTTGAACACCCCCGCCCGCTCGCACAGGGCACCGCCCAGCGCGGCCAGCAGGATCGGGGTCAGCGCGCGCAGCGCCGACAGCACAAGATCGGAGTCGAGGACCATCACACGGCCTCCCGCCTGCGGAACAGACGGCGCGGGAAACGCAGTCGGGCCGCCAGGAACACGATCACGATCGCCTGCAGCACCTGCGTCAGCTCGCGCGGCACCTCGGTGGTCCGCTCCATCGCCAGCCCGCCGACCTGGAGGACGGCGAAGAACAAGGAGGCGATCACCGTGCCCAGCGGGGCCGCGGCGGCGAGCAGCGCGGCCGTGAGCCCGGTCCAGGTGTAGCCGGGCGCGGTCAGCGAGCCGTCCACGAAGCGGTACGGGAAGCTCAACACCCCGACAGCGCCCACGAGTCCGGCCAGCGCACCGGACACCGACATCAACCTCAGCGTCAGACCCCGGCGTTCGATGCCCGCGTACGCGGCGAAGCGGGCGTTGAGACCGGTCATCCGGATCTCGTAGCCGAAGGCCGTGCGCCGGTCGGTGAACCAGTAAGCGGCGGCCGCCGCCAGCACCAGCAGCAGCCCCACCGTGACCGTCGAGTCGCCGAACGCGGGCAGTGCGACACCGTTTTTCAGCGCGCGGGTCTGGGGCAGGCTGGAGCCGGGCTCCTTGAGCGGGTAGCGGGCCAGATAGGAGGCCAGCGACACCGCCGGGTAGCTCAGCAGCAGACTGCTGACCAGCAGCGGAACACCGAGCCGGTTCTCGCACAGCGCGGCGAGGGCCGCATACCCGGCGCCCGCCGCCATGCCCGCGAGCAGCGCCAGTGCGACGGTGAGCGGGGCCGGCAGCGGGACGTACAGGCCGGTGACGGCGGCCGTGATGCCGCCGAGCACCAGCTGCCCGTCGCCGCCCAGGTTGATCAGCCCGGCCCGCAGCGGGATGGCCAGCGCCAGCGCCATGCCGAGCACGCTGGTGCCCGTGGACAGCGTCGACCCGATGCCGTCGGCGCCGAGCGCGCCGGTGAGCACGGCACCGTACGCGGTGATCGGGTCGGCGCCGGTGCCGAGCAGGAAGAGGGCGCCGATGAGCACACCGGCGGCCACGGAGAACGTGACGGGGGAGCGCACGGCTCCCGATATCCGTTCGTATATACGGGGGTTCAGTCGGGGGTTCATGTCAGTCCAGGGTCTCCGCGGTCTCCGCGGTCTCCACCGGTTCCCGGGCACCCGCCATCGCGAGCCCGAGCGACCGTTCGTCGGCCTCGTGTTTCGGGTACGACGCCGTGATCCGGCCCTCGTACATGACCAGCACCCGGTCCGCGAGCCCCCGGATCTCGCTCAGCTCGGCCGAGACGAGCAGGACCGCGTGACCGGCGTCGCGATACGCGACCAGCTGGTCGTGGATGTTCTGGACGGCGCCGATGTCGACCCCGCGCGTCGGCTGCTCGACGAGCAGCAGCGGCGCCTCGTGCGCGAGTTCGCGGCCGATCAGCAGCTTCTGCAGATTGCCGCCGGACAACGCGGACGCCGGCACCTCCGGACTCGCCGCCTTCACGCCGAACCGCTCGACCAGCGTGCGGGCATGGCCGCGCACCGCGGACGGCGACAGCAGACCCCGGGAGGACAGGGCCGTACGGTGATGGCCCATCGCCAGGTTGTCGGCGACCGAGGCGGCCGGGGCCGTACCGACCGCGTGCCGGTCCTCGGGGACGTAGGCGAGTCCCCGCGCCCGGCGTGCGGTGGCCGAGGCGTGCGTGATGTCCTCGCCCTGGAGCAGGACCGTGCCGCCGGTGACCGGCCGCAGTCCGGCCAGCGCCTCGACCAGTTCGCTCTGCCCGTTGCCCGCCACCCCAGCGATGCCGACGATCTCCCCGGCGCGGACGGCGAGCCGGACGTCCCGCACCCCGTCGGTGCTGAGGCCCGTGACATCGATGACGACGTCCCCGGGGGTGCCCGGCGCGTGCACGCGGTCCAGTTCCACCGCCCGGCCGGTCATCGCGGCGGCGATCTCGTCGGCGGAGGTCTCGGCCGTGACCAGCCGGGCCACCACCCGGCCGTCCCGCAGCACGGTCACCCGGTCGCTGACCTCCAGCACCTCACGCAGCTTGTGCGTGACAAGGATCACCGAACGGCCCTCGGCGGCCAGCGACTTCAGCACGGCGAAGAGCGCGTCCGCCTCGGCGGGCGTGAGCACGGCCGTCGGTTCGTCGAGGATCAGCGTCCGCGCACCCCGGTGCAGCAGCTTGAGGATCTCCACGCGCTGCCGCAGCCCGACCGGAAGGTCACCGACCCGGGCGTCCGGATCGACGGCGAGCCCGTGCTCGTCCGCGAGTTCACGCACCCGGCGGCGGGCCGCGGCCCGGTCCACCAGCCCGAAGCGGCGCGGCTCGGCCGCGTAGACGACGTTCTCGGCGACCGTCAGTGAGTCGAACAGCTTGAAACTCTGGTGGACCATGCCGAGCCCGGCGGCCATCGCGTCGGACGGGCTCGCGAAGTTCAGCTCTCGCCCATCGGCATGGACCGTCCCGGCATCCGGCCGCTCCATGCCGTAGAGGACGGACATCAGGGTGGACTTGCCCGCGCCGTTCTCGCCCATCAGCGCGTGGATCTCGCCGTGCCGGACGGTCAGGTCGACGCGGTCGTTGGCGAGTGTGCCGGGGAACCGCTTGGTGATTCCCCGGAGTTCGACGGCGACCGAAGGGTCAGCCTGCGGCGGGGTCATCGACCGTCAGCTTCCCGGCGACGATCTCGTCGCGCAGCGCCTTCACCTTGGCGAGGACGTCCTTGTGCTGGGCGATCACGCACTTGGAGGAGTCGACGCCGGCCTCGAGTCCGGTGAGGCTGATGCCGCCCTCCTTCAGGCCGTACGACACGGTGGTGCCCGCCTTGCCGTCCAGCACCGACTCGATGCCCTTCTCGACGGCGACATCCGTGCGCTTGATCACGTTGTCGACGACCGTGCCGGGCGCGGCGGGGCACTGGTTGACGTCGACGCCGTAGGCGAACGCTCCCTTGGCCTTGGCCGCCTCGAACACGCCGTAGTTGCCGGCCGCGGCCGCCGCCATGATCTGGTCGGTGCCCTTGGCGAGCAGGGAGTTCGCCTGCTCCTTGGCACGGGCCGAGTCGTCGAACGGCGACTGGCCGCCGACGAAACGGGTGCTCGTGGACGTCTTCGCGGCGACCTGCTTGGCGCCGGCCGCGAATGGGTCGCTGTAGCGGCGGAACTGGGGCGTGTCGAGGACGTCCACGGCGCCGACCTGGCCGGACTTGCTGAGCAGGCCCGCTTCGGCGCCCGCGAGGTAGACACCCTCGTGCTCGCGGAAGACCGCGCAACTCACGTTCTTGTACGTCTTCGTGGTGCAGGCGTCGATCATCAGGAAGCGCTGCTTCGGGTGCGCCTTGGCCTGCTGGGCGACCAGGTCGGCGAACTCGAAGCCGACGAGGACGATGACGTCCGGTGCCGCGTCCACGGCGGCCTGCACGTTCTGCTGCTGGGAGGCGGTGTCGGTGGACTCGTAGACCTTCTGCGACCCGTTGTGCGCCTTGGCCGCGGACTTGATGCCGGTGACCGCGAGCTTGAGGAACTCGTTCTGGCCGACGGCGTCCGGGGTGACCAGGGTGAACGTCTTCCCTGACGGGCCGGCCGCGTCCGACGTGTCGCTCTTCGCGGCGGCGTTGCAGGCGGTGGCGGCGGTGGCCAGGAGCGCGGTGGCGGCGGCGAGTTGCAGGGTGCGGCGGTGTCTGCGGCGCATGGGGACCTTCCGGGGGCGGCGAGGCGGAGGGGCGCGCTCCGTCGTTGGAGCGCGTGAAGTGAGGTGTGGTGAAGCGAGGTGATGCGATGTGAGGCGAGCTGAAGTGAGGAAAGGGACGCTGAGGGGGAGCGGTCAGCGTCGACAGCCGTCGCCGGCACAGCGACCGAAGTCGAGGAAGCGGCGTTTGGTGAGCTGCACGGCTTCCTCCTTCGTCGTCTCGGCCTGTGGGATGCGGCTGTCGGCCTGCGAAACCGGCGGATCGGCCCGTGGGACAGGTGGATCGGCCTGTGGGATGCAGGTGGTGCTGGACTGTAACACCCGTTTCCGGCCGCCCGACACACCGTCTCGAACTGTGGTTCTTCGAGGTCATGTACGGTGTCGGACACCTTCGGACCATCAGGAGTGTCCCGTATGTCCCAGGAACTGAGCGCCGTCGAGTGGACGGGATCCAGCCTCGCGCTCATTGACCAGACCCTGCTGCCGCAGCGTACCGAGACGCTCGACGTCCACGATGTGGACACTCTGGTCGAAGCGATCCAGCGGCTCGTGGTGCGCGGCGCACCCGCGATCGGCGCGGCCGGCGGATACGGCGTCGCACTCGCACTGCTCCAGGGCGAGCGGGAGGGCTGGACCGAGGCCAAGACCCGGGCGGCCGTCGCCCGGGTCCGCGAGGCGCGCCCCACCGCCGTCAACCTGATGGTGTGTGTGGACCGGGTCATGACCCGCTTCGAGGAGGGTCTCGACGCGGTCCTCGCGGAGGCCGCGGCGGTGCAGCGGGAGGACGTCGAGGCGAACCGCGCGATGGGCGCGCACGGCGCGGACTGGCTCCTGAAGAAGGCCGGGGTGGACCGCCCGCTGCGCATTCTCACGCACTGCAACACCGGCGCGCTGGCCACGGCCGGCTGGGGCACGGCCCTCGGCGTCATCCGCGAACTGCACGCCAGGGGCCGCGTGGAGGTCGTGTACGCCGACGAGACGCGCCCGCTGCTCCAGGGATCCCGGCTCACCGCCTGGGAGTTGGTGCAGGAGGGCATACCGCACTACGTCCAGGCCGACGGGGCGGCGGCCGGCACGATCCTGCGCGGCGAGGTAGACGCGGCGATCGTCGGCGCGGACCGGATAGCGGCGAACGGCGACACCGCCAACAAGGTCGGCACCGTGGGCATCGCCCTCGCCTGCGCGGACGCCGGCATACCGTTCCTGGTGGCGGCCCCGACCACCACGGTCGACCTGTCGACGCCCACGGGAGCCGGCATCCACATCGAACTCCGCGCGGAGACCGAGGTGCTGGAGTGGGCCGGCGTCCGCACGGCTCCGCCGCAGTCACGCGGCCACAACCCGGCGTTCGACGTCACCCCGGGCCGCCTGATCACGGGCCTGGTGACGGAACGAGGCGTGCTGGAGGTCTCGGCGGGCGAACTGCCGGGGGAGCGGCTGAAGTAGCTCAGGCAGACGGCTGAGGGGCGGCGCGATGCCGCCGGACCCTCGCCGTCGTGGCGGAACGTCGTCGTGGCGGAACGCCGTCGCGGTTGAACGCCGTTGCGGCGGAATGAACTCCGACGACGTTCCGCGCCCAGGCATGACGACGAGGGCCCGGTGCAGTCCCACCGAACCCTCGACGCCGCACCGGTCGGCTATCTTCCCGACAGCTCCAACTCCAGCAGCCACTCCACCACTTCGGTGTGATGGCGGGCCTGCCGCGGTGTCGCGCCCCACACGTACAGCCCGTGTCCGGCCACCACCACCGCCGGTATCTGCGGGTTGTACGCGGCCTCCAGCCGGTCGCCGAGCTCCGTCATGTCCTGGCTGTTGGCGATGACCGGCAGGGTCACCTCGACGTCGTGGGCGGGCTGGCCGATGCCCTTGAGCATCTCCAGGTCCCTGAAGACGATGCCGTCGGGGCTGCGGTGCCCCATCGCCACGGACGCGACCGTATGGACGTGCACCACCGCCCCGGCCCCCGTCAGCGCGGCCACGCGCGCGTGCAGCGCGGCCTCCGCGGACGGCCTGCCGCCCAGCACCGCGGCCCCCCGGCCGTCGATCAGCACCACGTCCGCGGGCGTCAGTTCACCCTTGTCGTGTCCGCTGGCGGTGACCGCGAGCCGCAGCGGGTCGCGGGACATCACCACCGACAGGTTGCCGGAGGTGCCTCGCATCCACCCGAAGGCGGCGAAGCGGGCGGACTCGGCGGCGAGCGCCGCCCCCGCCCCCTCCAGGGCGAGTTCGATGGTGTCGGCGGTCATACGGGCCTCCTCGAAACGGTGATCTGGTCGAACGTCCCCGCCTCCGCGTGGTCGCCCACGCCCTGCTCGTAGTACGGCTCCCCGGCCCGCCGGATCCCCACGGCGTGCCACCCGGCCGCCCGGGCCGCGTCCAGCTCACCGGGCCGGTCGGAGAGGAACAGGAGCCGGTCCGGGTCGAGCCCGGACGACCCGGCGATACGGCGGTACGACTCCGCCTCCTGCTTCGGCCCGGCGTTCTCCGTGTCGTACAGCCCCGAGACGAGCGGCAGCAGATCGCCCTCCGGGGTCGAGGAGAACCAGGCGCGCTGGGCCGCCACCGAGCCGGACGAGTACACGTACAGGCGCAGTCCGGCCGTGTGCCAGGCGCGCAGGGCCGGGACGACGTCGTCGTAGAAGTGCGAGACGAGGTCGCCCCGGGCGAAACCCTCGGCCCAGATGATGCCCTGAAGGGTCTTCAGGGGCGTGGCCTTGCGGTCCGCGTCCAGCCAGGCATTGAGGGTTTTCTCGACGGCCGTCGCGTCGGCCTCCGGATCGCCCGTCAGCTCCCGCACCGCGGCCACCGCCCGCGCCACCTCCGGATCATCGCTCCGCTCCGAGAGCAGCGCTCCGAACCGTGAACGCGAGTACGGATACAGCACATCCACCACGAACCCCGTGGCGCTCGTGGTGCCCTCGATGTCGAGCACCACGGCGTCCACGGAGAACCGGAGGTCCCGCAGGCTCACGGAGTGGCCCGGTCGGCCGCGTAGCCGGCGGCGATCGTGTCGTAGTCCGGGAAGCGGGCGGAGATGGGGGAGCCGGTGAAGTTGCCGATCCAGCCGTCCTCCTCGTGGAAGAAGCGGATCGCGGTGAAGGACGGCGCGGTGCCCATGTCGAACCAGTGCGTGGTGCCGCGCGGCACGCCCAGCAGGTCGCCCTTCTCGCAGTAGACGGCGTGGACCTCACCGTTCACGTGCAGATAGAAGATGCCGGAGCCGGAGACGAAGAAGCGGACCTCGTCATCGTCGTCGTGCGTGTGCTCCTGCAGGAACTTCTCGCGCGCGGCCTTCGCCTTCACCGGGTACTCGGGGTCGTCGCCAGGGTGCAGGCCGAGGACGTCGACCGTGGTGAAGCCCTCCTCGGCGTTGAGCTTGTCGATCTCGGCGCCGTAGGCGGCGAACACCGTGTCGCTGTCGGCGTCGGACGGGACGTCCTCCCGGACCGGCCACTGCTCGTACCGCACACCCAGCGGCGCGAGCGCCTCGGCGATCTCGGCGGGGTCCGAGGTACGGCGCACGACGGTCTCGGGTCCGGACTCGGGCCAGGTCGTCAGCAGCGTCATGGAACAACTCCAGGGGAGTGGAAGGGATGTCCGGATACCGAGACGGCAGCGGACAGAGAAAAAGGGAGGGAGGAAGGAGCGAGAAGCGGGAGGCCGTGCGGCGAAACGGTCGTCGGTCAGCCGCGACAGGAACGACAGCCGCGACACAACGCGCCCGGACAGCAGCGCATGCGGGGCATGCTCGGCGCAGTCGCGCGTGCTGTCGTCATCAGGGCCTCACTGTGTGCCGGGTCGGGTGCCGGTCCCGTGATGGTAACCGCAGGCGGGCCCGCAACCAGGTGTGACGTAGTCGTTGTCCCACATGTCGAGAAAACGCTTCCAGAACATTTGACGGGTGGCTGAAACCGTTCTCATGATCTGCGTATGAAGACGCTGCTGCTCGTGCGGCGGCTGTACGTGGACCTGTTCCGGTCGACCACGGCCAGCTGTCGCTGACCCCTCCCGGAGCACCCGCACGCCCGAGCCCGACCGGGCTCCCCCACACCCACCCGCCGTACGCCGCCCTTGCCGCCGTACCGGGTGGGACGGCGCAACTCCCCCTGCCTGCTCCGGGTTTCCGCCCTGCCTCCGGCTTCTCCTTCTTCTCCCGTACGCCTTCCTTCCGTACGCCCTCCTTCCGCGCGACCGCGCGGCGGCGTACTTCCGCGCACCCTGGAGCACCCTCATGTCCCGCAGCATCCGCCTGCCCCTCGCCGCGCTGTCGCTGGCCTCCGTCTCCGCCCTGCTCCTCGCCGGCTGCTCGCAGTCCACGGACGCCTCGAAGAACACCGGCGACACCGCCGCCTCGGCCTCCGCCGCCACCGGCAAGAAGCCGGCCCCCTTCGACAAGGGCACGGTGAAGGTCGCCCTGGTCCGGCAGAGCGGCGCCGGCGACTACTTCGAGCAGTGGGGCAACGGCGCCAAGGCCCAGGCCAAGGCCATCGGTATCGACCTCACCGTGTACGACGCCCAGGCCGACAACGCCAAGCAGGCCACCGACCTGTCCTCCGCCATCAACTCCGGTGCGCAGGCGATCATCATCGACCACGGCTTTCCGGCCACCATCCAGCCGGAGATCGACCAGGCCGTGAAGAAGGGCATCAAGGTCGTCGTCTACGACGTCGACCAGACCAACAAGGCGGTCGTCAGCACCGAGCAGGACGACGCCGGCATGGCCCAGGCCGTACTCGACGTGATGGCCAAGACCGTCGGCAGGAACGCCAAGGTCGGCTACGTCAACGTGGCCGGTTACGCCGCCCTCGACAAGCGCGACTCCGTCTGGAAGAAGGCGCTCACCGCCGTCGGCTGGACCCAGGAGTTCAAGGTGGGCAAGGTCACCGACTCCACCGCCACCGACAACGTTCCCCTGGTCTCCGCCGCGCTCACCCAGCACTCCGACGTGACCGGGGTCTTCGCCCCCTACGACGAACTCGCCAAGGGCACCGTCCTCGCCGTCCAGAACAAGAAGCTCCAGGGCAAGGTGAAGATCTTCGGCGCGGACGTCTCCAACGCCGACATCCAGAACATGACCGCCACCGACAGCCCATGGGTCGCCACCGCCGGCACCGACCCGTCGGCCGTCGGCGCCGCCGTGGTCCGCACGACCGCGCTGGAGCTGGCCGGTCAACTGAACGCGTCCTCCGTCGAGTTCCCGGCCGTCGCCATCACCCGCGACTTCCTGCTCAAGAACAAGGTCGAGAACATGGACCAGCTGCGCACCGCCCTGCCCGCGCTGAACCTCTCCAAGGTCAGCACCGCGGACTGGATCACCGATGTCGCCCACTGAGAACACTCCTGACGAGGTGCCCGCGGTCTCGCTGACCGACGTCAGCATGGCCTTCGGCGGCCGGACGGTCCTCGCGTCCGTCTCCCTCGACATCGCCCCGGGCAGCGTGGTCGCGCTGCTCGGCGCGAACGGCGCCGGAAAGTCCACCCTCATCAAGATCCTGTCCGGCGTGCACGCGGGCCACGGCGGCGCGATACGCGTCGCGGGGGAGCCCGCGTCCCTCCAGTCCCCGCTCGCCGCACGCCAGTTGGGCATCCAGACGGTGCACCAGCGGATCGGCGAGGGCATCGTCCCCGGCCTCACGGTCGCCGAGAACCTGGTCTTCGAGGAACTGGCCCAGCAGCGCGGCAACCCGTTCCTGAGCGGCGCCCGCACCCTGGCCCGCGCCCGGGAGATCCAGGCCGGTCTCGGCCTGCACTGGAGCGATGCGGTCCTCCGCCGGGACGTCACCGAACTCGGTATCTCCGACCGGCAGTTGCTTATCCTGGCCCGCGCCCTGGCCACCCGCCCGCGGCTCCTGGTCCTCGACGAACCGACCTCGGCCCTGTCGGCCGCCGAGGCCGAACGCCTCTTCGCCCTCGTCGAGAAGATGCGCGACGACGGCATCGCCGTGCTCTATGTCTCCCACCGCCTCGGCGAGATCGACGCCCTCGCCGACCGGCTGGTCGTCCTGCGGGACGGCCGTCTCACCGAGGACCAGGCCAGGCCCTTCGACTGGGACGCCGCCCTGCGCGCCATGCTCGCCCAGGCCCACGAGGCCCGCACGGCCCGCCCGGCCAGGGAAGGGGAGCACGGCGACGTCGTCCTCTCCCTGCACGGCGTCCGGCTCTTCGAGGGCCGCGCCCCGCTCGACCTCGACCTGCGGGCCGGCGAGGTCACCGGTGTCGTGGGCCTGCTGGGCGCGGGCAAGACCGAACTGGCCCGCGGCCTGTTCGGCGCCGAACCCTTCCGCACCGGCACCGTCGAACTGGACGGCAGGGCCTATGCGCCCCGCCGCCCCGCCGACGCCATCCGGGCCGGCGTCCATCTGGTCCCCGAGGACCGGCACGCCGACGCCCTCGTCCCCGGCTGGTCCCTGGCCCAGAACATCTCCCTGCCGTTCCTCAGGTCCCTCTCCCGGGCCGGCCTGGTGAGCCGCTCCCGCGAGGACGCCCTCGGCCGGGACGCCGTCGACGCCCTCGGGATCGTGACCCGCGACGAACACAGCACCGTGGAGGAACTCTCCGGCGGCAACCAGCAGAAGGTCGTCGTCGGCCGCTGGCTCGCCGAGACCCCGCGCGTCCTCATCCTGGACGAACCGTTCCGGGGCGTGGACATCGGCGCCCGCCGGGACATCGGCCGCCGCGCCCGCGCCCTGGCCGCCGAGGGCGCAGCCGTGCTCGTCCTGTCCGCCGACGTCGACGAGGTACTGGAGGTCGCCGACCGGGTCGTCGTCCTCGCCGCCGGCGAGATCCACCTCGACGCGTACGGCGAGGACGCGGAGCGCGACCGCGTGATCGAGACCATCGCCGTGTCCGTCTAGCCGTGTCCGTCCCACCGCGTCCGTCCCACCGCGTCGGTCCCACCGCGTCGGTCCCACCGCGTCCGTCCGGTCCCCGCGGCCGGTCGGCCCTCCGACACCGGCCGCCGAAGGAAGCAGCAGCCATGACCACCACCCAGAGCACCGAGGCACCGGTCACCGCACCGGCCCCGCCCGTCACCGCCGTACGTGTGCAGAACGCCGTCATCAAGTACGGGTTCATCTTCGTCACGGTCGCGCTGTTCGCGTACTTCGCCCTCACCGAGGGCTCGTTCCGCGAGTCGGCGACCCTCCTGGACACCCTCCGCTATGTCTCCGTCGCCGCCATCCTCGGCCTCGGTGTCACCCTCGCGATGGCCGTCGGCGGGATGGACATGTCGGTCGGCGCGGTCGCCGGACTCGGCGTCTCCGTCGCCGCCCAGACGATGGTGATCCACAACCAGGTCGGCACCGTCGCGATCCTCGCCGTCCTCGCCGCGGGCGCCCTCGCCGGCCTGCTCAACGCGCTGCTCATCGTCGTACTGAAGATCCCCGACATGCTGGCCACCCTGGGCACCATGTTCGTCGTCCAGGGCGGCAAACTCATCCTGGTCGACGGCCAGTCCGTCACCCCCGGCATGACCGAGGCCGACGGCACCACCGCCCCCGGCAGGTTCACCGCGGGCTTCCTGCGCATCGACCGCGGCACCGTCCTCGGCATCCCGATCTCCGTGCTGATCTTCGCCGCGCTCACCGTCGCCGCCTGGGTGTTCCTGGCCCGCACCCGCTGGGGCCGGGTCCTCCAGGCCATCGGCGCCAACCCCGAGGCGGCCCGCCTCGCCGGCATCCGCGTCGGCGCCTACCGCGCCCTCGCCTACGTCCTGTCCGGCGTCCTCGCCTCGGTCGGCGGACTGATCCTCGCCTCCCGGATCGGCCAGGGCGACGTCTCGGCCGGCACCTCCCAGCTGCTGGAGGCGGTGGCGGTCGCCCTCGTCGGCACCTCGGTCCTCGGCAAGGGCCGCCCGAACGTGTGGGGCACCGCCCTCGGCGCGGTCCTGATCGGCATCATCACCACGGGCCTGACCATCAAGGGCCTGCCGTACTACACCCAGGACGTGGTCGAGGGCGCCGTCCTCATCCTCGCCCTGGTCTTCAGTTTCACCCTGTCCAAGCGCCGCACCGCATAAGGAAGTTCGAGACCATGGGCTACCGCATCCTGGAGACCGCCGACGTCCCGGCCTACCTGCGCGAGCGCGGCCACTGGGACGACCTCGACGACATCGACGTCCGCGAGGTCTCCGACGGCAACGTCAACCGCGTCTTCCTCGCCTCGAACGGCGCCGGCACCCGCAGCCTCGCCCTCAAGCAGGCGCTGCCCTGGGTGCGGGTGGCCGGCCCGTCCTGGCCGCTCAGCCCGGACCGCTCGGACGTCGAGGCCCGCGCCTACCAGCAGCTCGCCAGGGTCGCCCCCGACACCGTCCCCGCGATCCACGGCTACGACCCCGAGAACCACGCCCTGGTCATGGAGGACCTCTCCGACCTGGCGGTCCTGCGCACCGCCCTCAACGAGGGCACCCCCTACGGCCCGCACACCTCCCGCCGCATCGGCGAACTCGTCGCCCAGCTCTCCTTCGCCACCAGCGACTTCGGCATGGACTCGGCCGACCGCAAGGCCCTGATCGCCGCCTCCGTCAACCCGGAGCTCTGCCGGATCACCGAGGACGTCGTCCTCTCCGAGCCCTACATCGAGCACGAGCACAACCACTGGCTCCCCGAACTCGGTGATCTCGCCGCCGAGTTCCGCGCCGACACCCGGCTGCGCACCGAGGTCGCCGACCTCCGGCACACCTTCATGACCGGCGCCCAGGCCCTGCTCCATGGTGATCTGCACACCGGCAGCATCATGGTCGGCGAGCGCGAAAACACCCCCGTCGTCCGGGTCTTCGACCCCGAGTTCTCCTTCGTCGGGCCCATCGGCTTCGACCTCGGCCTGTACTGGGCCAACGCCCTGGTGTCGCAGGAGCGGGCCCGGGCCCTGGGCGCCGTCACCGACCATCCCCTCCAACTCGCCCTCTCCTGGGAGGCGTTCGAGCGGGAGTTCCGCCGCCTGTGGCCGACCCGCGTGGACACCTTCTTCGACGACGCCTACCTGGACCGCTTCCTGCGACGGGTCTGGACGCAGTCGCTGGGCTTCGCCGGCACGGAGATCGTCCGCCGGATCATCGGCTTCGCCCACCTCACGGACCTCACCACCCTGCCCGACCCGGTCCCGGCGTCCCGGCGGGCCCTGCTGCTCGGGCGCGAACTGATCGTGCGCCGCGCCGAGTTGACCATGCCCGGCGCGGTACGGGACCTGGCCGGCTAGCGGCACCGGCCGTCCCGTACGGACAGGCGGTACCGGCCGTCCCGTACGGACAGGCGAAGAGGCGGCTGCCCAGGGGATGGGAGCCGCCTCTTCCGTGCCCGCCCCCGGTACGGCGGGGCCGGGTCTTCAGCGGTTGCCGGGCCGGTCAGGGAGGACCCGGCAACCGCCTGCTTGTTCTGCCTATCGGTTACTTCTTGTCGAGCAGGTCCTGGACCTTGGCCCTGACGTCGTCCGTGGCCAGGCCGCGGATGGTCAGGGTGGTGCGGCGGCGCAGCACGTCGTCCGCGGTCTCGGCCCACTCGTGGTCGCGGGCCCAGACGACCTGCGCCCAGATCTCCGGGGCGTCCGGGTGGACGCGCTCGGCCAGCTCCGGCTGCTCGTTGGCGATCCGGGCGATGTCGAAGGCCAGCGAACCGTAGTGGGTGGCCAGGTGCCTGGCGGTGTCGGCGGCCATCCGCGGGCCGGGTGCCGGGTTGTCCACCAGCAGGCGGTGGGCGACCGCACGGGGGTTGGCGACACCGGGCAGCGGGAGCTTCTTCGGCAGCGAGGCGATCGGCTCGAAGTCGTCGCCGAGCGGGTGGCCCGGCAGCGCCTCCAGCTTCTGCATCACGGTACGGCCGATGTGCCGGAAGGTGGTCCACTTCCCGCCCGCGACGGACAGCATGCCGCCCCGGCCCTCGGTGACCACGGTCTCCCGCTTGGCCTTGGCGGTGCTGCCGGGGCCGCCCGGCAGCACGCGCAGGCCGGCGAAGGCGTAGGTGATCAGGTCGCGCTGGAGCTGCTGGTCCCGGACGGAGAACGCGGCCTCGTCCAGGATCTGGGCTATGTCCTTCTCGGTGACGGCGACATCCGCCGGGTCGCCCTCGTACTCCTCGTCGGTGGTGCCGAGCAGCAGCATGTCCTCCCACGGGAGGGCGAAGGTGATCCGGTACTTGTCGATGGGGGTGGCGAGCGCGGCCTTCCACGGCGCGGTCCGCTTCAGCACCAGGTGCGCGCCCTTGGAGAGACGGATGGAGGGGGCCGCGTTCGGGTCCTCCATCTTGCGCAGGTGGTCGACCCAGGGGCCGGTGGCGTTGAGCACCAGGCGGGCGTTGACGCCGAACTCCTCGCCGGAGACGGCGTCCTTGAGGTCGGCGCCGGTGACCCGGCCCTTGGTGAAGCGCAGACCGGTGACCTGGGCGTGGTTGAGGACGACCGCGCCCGCCTCGACGGCCGCGCGGACCGTCATCAGCGCCATGCGGGCGTCGTTCATCTGGTCGTCGCCGTACACCGCGACGGCCTTGAGGTTCTCGGTGCGCAGCTCGGGCACGTCCTGCGCGGCCTTCGCCGGGCTCAGCAGGTGCCCCACTCCGTCACCGAACGCGGAGAGCGCGGAGTAGGCGAACACGCCGGCCCCGAGCTTCGCGGCGCCGTGCGGACCGCCCTTGTACACGGGGAGGTAGAACGTGAGCGGGTTCGCCAGGTGGGGGGCCACCTGGCGGGAGACCGCACGGCGCTCGAAGTGGTTCTCCGCGACCAGCTTCACCGCGCCGGTCTGCAGGTAGCGCAGACCGCCGTGGAGGAGCTTGGAGGAGGCGGAGGAGGTGGCGCCGGCGAAGTCGCCGGCGTCGACCAGTGCCACCCTGAGCCCGGACTGCGCGGCGTGCCAGGCGGTGGAGATGCCCAGGATGCCGCCGCCGATCACGAGAAGGTCGTACGACGCCTTGGAGAGCTGCTCCCTGGTCTCGGCCCGGCTCGGGTTGGAGCCGGAGGCCGGGTGCGTCCCCAGGGCAGGCACAGACTGCAGGGTGGACTGACTGGTCATGTCGGGTTCTTACTCCTCGTCAGAGCTGGTGAGCTCTCTTCGGCTCAGCTCTCGTCGTCGTCGATCCAGCCCATGGTCCGGTCGACGGCCTTGAGCCAGTTCTTGTACTCACGGTCGCGGACGTCCGCGTCCATGCGGGGGGTCCACTCCGCGGCCCGGCGCCAGTTGGCGCGCAGTTCGTCGGTGCTGGACCAGAAGCCGACGGCGAGGCCGGCGGCGTAGGCGGCGCCGAGGCAGGTGGTCTCGGCGACCATCGGGCGCACCACGGGTGCGTCGAGGACGTCGGCGAGGGTCTGCATCAGCAGGTTGTTGGCGGTCATGCCACCGTCGACCTTGAGGGCCACCAGCTCGTCGCCGGAGTCCTTCACCATGGCGTCCGCGATCTCACGGGTCTGCCAGGCGGTGGCCTCCAGGACGGCGCGGGCCAGGTGCGCCTTGGTGACGTACCGGGTCAGGCCGGCGATCACACCGCGGGCGTCGGAGCGCCAGTGCGGGGCGAACAGGCCGGAGAAGGCCGGCACGAAGTAGGCGCCGCCGTTGTCCTCGACCGAGAGCGCGAGCGTCTCGATCTCGGCCGCGGTGGAGATCAGGCCCATCTGGTCGCGCATCCACTGCACCAGCGAGCCGGTGACGGCGATCGAGCCCTCCAGCGCGAACACGGTCGGCTGGTCGCCGATCTTGTAGCCGACCGTGGTCAGCAGGCCCGCGTAGGAGTTGATGATCTTGTCACCGGTGTTCATCACCATGAAGGTGCCGGTGCCGTAGGTGGACTTGACCTCGCCCTCGGAGAAGCAGGTCTGGCCGAACAGGGCCGCCTGCTGGTCGCCGAGCGCGGAGGCGACCGGGATGCCGCCGAGCAGGTCGCCCAGCTTGCCGCCGGTGACCTCGCCGTAGACCTCGGCGGAGGAGCGGATCTCGGGCAGGATCTGCAGCGGCACGCCGATGGATTCGGCGATCTTCTCGTCCCACTGCGTGGTGTGCAGGTTCATGAGAAGGGTGCGGGAGGCGTTGGTCACGTCGGTGACGTGCTTGCCGCCGTTGACACCGCCGGTCAGGTTCCAGATGACCCAGGTGTCCATGGTGCCGAAGAGGATGTCGCCCGCCTCGGCGCGCTCCTTGAGGCCGTCGACGTTGTCGAGCAGCCAGCGGGCCTTGGGGCCGGCGAAGTAGGAGGCGAGGGGGAGACCGGTCTCGCGGCGGAAGCGGTCCTGGCCGACGTTGCGCCCGAGCTCCTTGCAGAGGGCGTCGGTGCGGGTGTCCTGCCAGACGATCGCGTTGTGGACGGGCTCGCCGGTGTTCTTGTCCCACAGCACGGTGGTCTCGCGCTGGTTGGTGATACCGATGGCCTTGATGTCGTCACGGGTGATGCCGGCCTTCTGGATGGCTCCGGCGACGACTTCCTGGACGTTGGTCCAGATCTCGTTGGCGTTGTGCTCGACCCAGCCCGGCTTGGGGAAGATCTGCTCGTGCTCCTTCTGGTCGACCGAGACGATCCGGCCGTCCTTGTCGAAGACGATGCAGCGGCTGGAGGTGGTGCCCTGGTCGATCGCGGCGATGAAGGGACCTGCGGTGTGGGCGTCGGTCACTGTGTGCTCCTCGAAGTTCCGTGGTGTTGGGGCTGAACGTACGGCGCGAGTCGGCTTTTTCAGCGGAGGTTGCTGTCTAGGCGAAAGCGACGTTGTAGATGCCTGCGGCGATCGCGGCGCCGACCAGCGGGCCGACCACCGGGATCCAGGCGTAGCTCCAGTCGGAACCGCCCTTGTTGGGCAGGGGGAGGAGCGCGTGCACGATGCGCGGACCGAGGTCACGGGCCGGGTTGATCGCGTAGCCCGTCGGGCCGCCGAGCGACAGACCGATCGAGACGACCACCAGCGAGGTGATCAGCGCGCCGATGGTGCCCAGGCCGTTGCCCTTGTCGTTCAGGCCCTGGGTGAGGACGGCGAGCACCAGCACGACGGTGCCGATGATCTCCGTGGCGAGGTTCTGCACCACGTTCCGGATCTCCGGACCGGTGGAGAAGATGCCCAGGACCGGCCCGGCGCCCTTCTCCTCGGCCTCGACGGCCTTGGCCGCCGTGGCCTGCGCACCCGGACCGCCGACGATCTCCTTGTCGGTGAGGTGCGCGTGGAACTGGCCGTAGTAGGCCACCCAGACCAGGGTGGCGCCGATCATGGCGCCGAGCAGCTGACCGCCCCAGTACTCGGGGAGCGTGCTGTAGTCGTGGTTCTTGATCGCGAGTGCGAGGGAGACGGCCGGGTTCAGGTGGGCGCCCGAGAGGGGCGCCGAGGTGTAGACGGCCGTCAGAACGGCGAAACCCCACCCGAAGGTGATGGCGAGCCAACCGGCGTTACGGGCCTTGGAGGCCTTGAGCGTAACGGCGGCGCAGACGCCACCGCCGAGCAGGATGAGTATGGCGGTACCGATGGTCTCGCCGATGAAGATGTCGGAGCTGGACACCCGCGACTCCTTTGTCCTTCGTCCAGGGGACCGAACCCCGGGTCCCTCCGGGAGTTCGAGCTGCCCTCGGGGGTGAGAGCGATGCCGGCCCTTGGCGTTGTCACACTCTAGCGCGTATTGCCGGTAGGTGTTCGACAATGCCGACCGATGGACGGGAGTCTTGCTCCGGCGTTACGCGTGCGTCAAGGGTTCTGTTATCGAAAGTGCGATCGTTATTGATTGCTGTGGGATATCGATCTTTGTCCGGGTCGCACCCGGCCGGGCCGGGGCTCGGGGGCCGCTCTCGCTCCTGGGGTCCTGAACTGCGAGTTTGTCCCGCTTTGTCCATCTCAGGGTACGACTGAGGCCGGTTCGCCGACATGCGAACCGGCCTCGGTCGTCGATCAGTGGCGAGGGGTCAGAACCGTCCCGCGCCCAGGTCCCGCGACACCGCGCGGGCGCAGTCCCGCACCGCGGCGATCAGCTCGGGCCGCAGTTCCCCGTCCCGGCACAGCCGCTCCACCGCACCCGTGATGCCCACCGCGCCCACCGGCATGCGGCGCCGGTCGTGGATGGGCGCCGCGACGGAGGCCACGCCCTCCCAGGTCTCCTCCACGTCGGCCGCGTACCCGCGCGCGCGTGTGATGTCGAGGATGTGCTCGAAGGCGTCCTGGTCGCAGGTCGTGCGGTCGGTGAAGGGCTTGCGGTCGGCCTCCAGGGCCTCGCTGTGCGCCACCGGGTCGTAGGCCGACAGCACCTTGCCCAGGGCCGTGGAGTGCAGGGGTTGCATCGCCCCGATCTCCAGCACCTGCCGGCTGTCGTCGGGCCGGAAGACGTGGTGCACGATCAGTACGCCCTGTTGATGGAGAACGCCCAGGTAGACACTCTCCCCGCTGGAGCGGGCCAGGTCGTCCGTCCACACCAGCGCCCGCGCCCGCAGCTCGTGGACGTCCAGATAGGTGGTGCCGAGCCGGAGCAGCTCGGCGCCCAGCTGGTACCGCCCGGAGGCGTCGTCCTGTTCGACGAAGCCCTCCTGCTGGAGGGTGCGCAATATGCCGTGGGCGGTGCCCTTGGCGAGACCCAGTGACGAGGCGATGTCGGACAGGCCGAGCCGTCGCTCGCCGCCCGCGAGCAGCCGCAGCATCGCGGCCGCCCGTTCGAGCGACTGGATGTTCCGTGCCATCGCCGTTCTGCCTCCGTCCCTACGACCCTCACCGTCACGGCCGCCGTATCCACCGTTCGGCAATGTCGAACACTACCGGTCCATGTCGACTCTCCGCTAATGGTCGGTCGACACCTGTTACATCACGCGTGGCCCAGCCTTGGTCACCCGGCCACACTCGTCCGCCCCGCACCATGGCCGGTGAGCGGCCAGGAAGCCAGAGCCGGCGACATACTCCCCCACCAGCCGACTCGCTCGCCCCCGCCGGCCGCTCACCCGCCCGCCACCAGCCGACTCACTCGTCCGCCACATGGACGCCCTGCCCATCCAAGCCCACACCCGGTTAGGCTGACGCAGTGCGTCCCGGTCCGGGCCCGCCCGGGGGGACCGCATAGCCGACAGCCGTCGCATCCAAGGGAGCCCTTCATGGCCTCGTCGCCGCCGTCCCCTTCCACCGACAGCCGGACCCGGGTGTCCGCGCTCCGAGAGGCACTCGCCACCCGTGTGGTGGTCGCCGACGGAGCCATGGGCACCATGCTGCAGGCGCAGGACCCCACCCTGGAGGACTTCGAGAACCTCGAGGGCTGCAACGAGATCCTCAACATCACCCGCCCCGACATCGTCCGCTCCGTCCACGAGGCGTACTTCGCCGTGGGCGTCGACTGTGTCGAGACCAACACCTTCGGGGCCAACACCGCGGCCATGGCGGAGTACGACATCGCCGACCGCGTCCACGAACTGTCCGAGGCCGGCGCCCGCATCGCCCGCGAGGTCGCCGACGAGCACACCGCCGCCGACGGCCGGCAGCGCTGGGTGCTCGGCTCCATCGGCCCCGGCACCAAGCTGCCCACCCTCGGCCATGTGCCGTACGTCACCATCCGTGACGGCTTCCAGCAGAACGCCGAGGGTCTGCTCACCGGCGGCGCCGACGCACTGATCGTCGAGACCACCCAGGACCTCCTGCAGACCAAGGCCTCCGTCCTCGGCGCCCGCCGCGCCATGGAAGCCCTCGGTGTCGATGTCCCCCTTCTGGTCTCCATGGCCTTCGAGACCACCGGCACCATGCTGCTCGGCTCCGAGATCGGCGCCGCGCTCACCGCGCTGGAGCCGCTCGGTATCGACATGATCGGCCTGAACTGCTCGACCGGCCCCGCCGAGATGAGCGAGCACCTGCGCTACCTCACCCGGCACTCCCGCATCCCGCTGCTGTGCATGCCGAACGCCGGTCTGCCGGTCCTCACCAAGGACGGCGCCCACTTCCCGCTCGGCCCCGAGGGCCTGGCCGACGCCCAGGACAACTTCGTCCGGGACTACGGCCTCTCCCTCATCGGCGGCTGCTGCGGCACCACCCCCGAGCACCTGCGCCAGGTCGTCGAGAAGGTCCGGGGCGTCACCCCGCCCGAGCGCAGCCCGCGCCCCGAGCCCGGCGCCGCCTCCCTCTACCAGACCGTGCCGTTCCGCCAGGACACCTCGTACCTGGCCATCGGCGAGCGCACCAACGCCAACGGTTCCAAGAAGTTCCGCGAGGCCATGCTGGCCGCCCGCTGGGACGACTGTGTGGAGATGGCCCGCGAGCAGATCCGCGAGGGCGCCCACATGCTCGACCTCTGTGTGGACTACGTCGGCCGGGACGGCGTCGCCGACATGGAGGAACTGGCCGGCCGCTTCGCCACCGCCTCCACCCTGCCGATCGTCCTCGACTCAACCGAGGTCGACGTCATCCAGGCCGGCCTGGAGAAGCTCGGCGGCCGCGCGGTCATCAACTCCGTCAACTACGAGGACGGCGACGGCCCCGAGTCCCGCTTCGCGAAGGTCACCAAGCTGGCGCGCGAGCACGGCGCCGCGCTGATCGCGCTGACCATCGACGAACAGGGCCAGGCCCGCACCCCCGAGCACAAGGTCGCCATCGCCGAACGGCTCATCGACGACCTGACCGGGAACTGGGGCATCCACGAGTCCGACATCCTCATCGACACCCTGACCTTCACCATCTGTACCGGCCAGGAGGAGTCCCGTAAGGACGGCATCGCCACCATCGAGGCGATCCGCGAACTCAAGCGCCGCCACCCGGACGTCCAGACCACCCTCGGCCTGTCCAACATCTCCTTCGGCCTCAACCCGGCCGCCCGCATCCTGCTGAACTCCGTCTTCCTCGACGAATGCGTCAAGGCCGGCCTGGACTCGGCGATCGTGCACGCCAGCAAGATCCTGCCGATCGCCCGCTTCAGCGAGGAAGAGGTGCAGACCGCCCTCGACCTCATCCACGACCGCCGCACCGAGGGCTACGACCCCCTCCAGAAGCTCATGCAGCTCTTCGAGGGCGCCACCGCGAAGTCCCTCAAGGCCGGAAGGGCCGAGGAACTGGCCGCCCTCCCGCTGGAGGAGCGCCTCAAGCGCCGCATCATCGACGGCGAGAAGAACGGCCTGGAGGCCGACCTCGACGAGGCGCTGACCACCCGCGCCGCCCTGGACATCGTCAACGAGACCCTCCTGGACGGCATGAAGGTCGTCGGTGAACTGTTCGGCTCCGGCCAGATGCAGCTGCCGTTCGTCCTGCAGTCCGCCGAGGTCATGAAGACGGCCGTCGCCCACCTCGAACCGCACATGGAGAAGTCCGACGCCGAGGGCAAGGGCACCATCGTCCTCGCCACCGTCCGCGGCGACGTCCACGACATCGGCAAGAACCTCGTCGACATCATCCTGTCCAACAACGGCTACAACGTCGTCAACCTGGGCATCAAGCAGCCCGTCTCCGCGATCCTGGAGGCCGCCGACGAGCACCGGGCCGACGTCATCGGCATGTCCGGCCTGCTGGTCAAGTCCACGGTGATCATGAAGGAGAACCTGGAGGAGCTCAACCAGCGCGGCCTCGCGGCCTCCTACCCGGTCATCCTCGGCGGCGCCGCCCTCACCCGCGCCTATGTCGAGCAGGACCTGCACGAGCTCTACGAGGGCGAGGTCCGCTACGCCCGCGACGCCTTCGAGGGCCTGCGCCTGATGGACGCCCTCATCGGCGTCAAGCGGGGGCTGCCCGGCGCCGTCCTGCCGGAGCTGAAGCAGCGCCGGGTGCGGCCGACCGCCACCACCCAGGTCGAGGAACGGCCCGAGGAGGGCCATGTCCGCTCCGACGTAGCCGTCGACAACCCGGTGCCCACCCCGCCGTTCTGGGACAGCCGCGTCATCAAGGGCATCCAGCTCAAGGAGTACGCCGGCTGGCTCGACGAGGGCGCCCTCTTCAAGGGCCAGTGGGGCCTCAAGCAGGCCCGCACCGGCGAGGGACCGTCGTACGAGGAACTCGTCGAGACCGACGGCCGCCCCCGGCTCCGCGGCCTGCTCGACCAGCTCCAGACCGAGAACCTGCTGGAAGCGGCCGTGGTCTACGGCTACTTCCCGTGCGTCTCCAAGGACGACGACCTGATCATCCTGGACGAACAGGGCAACGAACGCACCCGGTTCACCTTCCCCCGCCAGCGCCGCGGCCGCCGCCTGTGCCTCGCCGACTTCTTCCGCCCCGAGGAGTCGGGGGAGACGGACGTGGTCGGCCTCCAGGTCGTCACCGTGGGCTCGCGCATCGGCGAGCAGACCGCCAAGCTCTTCGAGGCCAACGCCTACCGCGACTACCTCGAACTGCACGGCCTGTCCGTCCAGCTCGCCGAGGCCCTCGCCGAGTACTGGCACGCGCGCGTGCGCTCCGAGCTGGGCTTCGCCGGCGAGGACCCGGCCGACGTCGAGGACATGTTCGCCCTGAAGTACCGGGGCGCCCGCTTCTCCCTCGGCTACGGCGCCTGCCCCGACCTGGAGGACCGCGCCAAGATCGCCGACCTGCTCCGGCCCGAGCGGATCGGCGTCCACCTCTCCGAGGAGTTCCAGCTCCACCCCGAGCAGTCCACCGACGCGATCGTGATCCACCACCCGGAGGCGAAGTACTTCAACGCACGCTGAGCCCCGCCACGACCCGAGACGTGTCCCACACGGCACACTGATCGGATAAGTCGTACACTGGTCGGTCCACAGCAGGCCGGTTCCCCGCATGGGAACCGGCCTGATCGTCCCTCAAGGAGGTACGTGGATGACCAGCACGGTCCCCGCGCTCGGAACCCGGACGGCCGAAGGGTCGGCGCTCCAGGCGGTGCTCCTCGACATGGACGGCACCCTGGTGGACACCGAGGGCTTCTGGTGGGACGTCGAGGTGGAGATCTTCGCCCGCCTCGGCCACACCCTCGACGAGTCCTGGCGCCATGTCGTGGTCGGCGGCCCGATGACCCGCAGCGCCGGGTTCCTCATCGAGGCCACCGGCGCGGCCATCACGCTCGACGAGGTCAGCGTCCTGCTCAACGACGGCTTCGAGGCCCGCATCGGCAGCGGCCTGCCGCTGATGCCGGGCGCGCAGCGGCTGCTCGCCGAGCTCTACGAGCAGCAGATCCCCACCGCCCTGGTATCCGCCTCGCACCGGCGCATCATCGACCGTGTCCTGACCCGGCTGGGCTCCCACCACTTCGGCCTGTCCGTCGCCGGCGACGAGGTCTCGCGCACCAAGCCCCACCCGGACCCGTATCTGCTCGCCGCCGCCGGCCTCGGCGTGGACCCGGCCAGATGCGCGGTCGTCGAGGACACCGCGACCGGCGTCGCCGCCGCCGAGGCCGCCGGCTGCCAGGTGGTCGCCGTACCGTCCGTCGCGCCCATCGCCCCCGCCGAGCGGCGCACCGTCGTCACCTCGCTGGAAGAGGTCGACCTGGCATTCCTGCGCGGACTGATGACGGAAATGCGCTAGCCGTTCACCCAGCGTGCAAAGATCATTGGGTGAAATCGCGGCGGAGATCGGGCAACGGAATTCGCAACTGTTCAACCGGCTGAATTGCGGGGGTGGCCCCGCCCCTCACGTGTGTGACGTTCCCCACGTGTAGGAGAGTCGACAACGTTGCCGAGGTGTGCCATCCACCCCCGATCGGGGGGATTCGGGGTGACCTTGTGTCCCGATTGGGGAGAGGCTGCACTAATCCTGCCGCTGTCGGGTTTTCGGACTGTCCACGCCCGGTTCCACTGCGTGATGGGATCTCAACTCACGCTCCTGTGAACCCTCCTGCAGGCGCCGACTAATCTCGTCGCGAGAACATCGCCGTAACCCCCGTGATCCGCTTCGACACCCCATGTATGCGGGATACACGGACACGAACAGCTCTGGAGAACTTCGAGCATGAACCGCAAGACTTTGGTGCTGCCGGCCGTGGTCGGCCTGCTCACTCCGGTGCTCGCCGCGTGCGGTGGATCCGGCAGTGGGAGCAGCAGCAGCGGCGCGATCGTCGTAGGCACCACTGACCAGTTCACCGCCACGAAGGACGCTCCGGCGCCGGTCGACCCCGCCTACTCGTACGACGTCGGCGGCTGGAACATCCTGCGTCAGACCGTGCAGACCCTCATGTCCCAGCCCAAGGGCGAGGGCGACCCGGTCCCGGACGCCGCCGAGAGCTGCTCCTTCACCGACAGCCTCAGCGAGCGCTACGCCTGCAAGCTGCGCGACGGCCTCAAGTTCTCCAACGGTGACGCCGTCACCGCCCAGGACGTCAAGTACTCCATCGAGCGCGCCCTGCGCATCAAGTCGGACAGCGGCGTCTTCGCCCTCCTCTCG
The DNA here is from genome assembly GCF_044767525.1 of Streptomyces sp. NPDC101234. NCBI lineage: Bacteria > Bacillati > Actinomycetota > Actinomycetes > Kitasatosporales > Streptomycetaceae > Streptomyces > Streptomyces sp. NPDC101234. Next base: position 162,949 of record NZ_JBIWOA010000024.1, read on the forward strand.
AACATCGACACCATCGAGACCCAGGGCGACCGCGAGGTCATCTTCCACCTCAAGAGCGCCGACGCCACCTTCCCGTACAAGCTGTCCACCCCGGTCGCGGGCATCGTGAACCCGAGCGACTACGAGAAGGACAAGCTCCGCGACGGCTTCGACATCGACGGCTCCGGCCCCTACACCTTCAAGGCCGACGTCAAGGACGACTCGATCGTCTCCGCCACCTTCACCAAGAACCCCGACTACAAGGGTGCCGTGAAGGTCAACAACGAGCAGGTCGTCCTGCGTTCCTACGCCGACGCCGACGCCATGGGCAAGGCGATCGACAAGGGCGACATCGACGTCATGACCCGCACCATGTCGCCCGCGCAGATCAACAAGCTCGACACCGGCGCCGACTCCAACGTCGACCTCGTCGAGATGGCCGGTCTCGAGATCCGCTACCTCGGCTTCAACACCAACGCGCCCACGGTCAAGTCCAAGGCCGTCCGCGAGGCCATGGCTCAGATCATCGACCGCGCCTCCCTCGTCTCCAAGGTCTACGGCTCCCAGGCCGAACCGCTGTACTCGCTGGTCCCGGCCTCCATCACCGGCCACTCCAACTCCTTCTTCAACAAGTACGGCGACCCCAGCGTCCCCAAGGCCAGGACCCTGCTGACCGCGGCCGGCATCACCACCCCGGTGAAGCTGACCATGCACTACACGACCGACCACTACGGCTCCGCCACCAAGCAGGAGTTCGAGGTCCTCCAGAAGCAGCTCAACGACAGCGGCCTGTTCGACGTCAGCATCCAGGGCACCGCCTGGTCGACGTACCAGACCGCCGAGCGCAAGGGCGCGTACGACGTCTACGGCATGGGCTGGTTCCCCGACTTCCCCGACGCCGACAACTTCCTCGCGCCGTTCCTCGACAAGGACAACTTCCTCAAGTCGCCCTACGTCAACAACAAGATCATCAAGACGCTGATCCCCGAGTCCCGCCGCGAGGCCGACCGGGCCAGCGCCACCAGCAGCCTGACCACCATCCAGGACACCGTCGCCGAGGACGTCCCGGTGCTGCCGCTGTGGCAGGGCAAGGAGTACGTCGCCGCCCGCAACGACGTCACGGGCGTCGCCTACGCCCTCAACTCCTCCGCCAGCCTCCAGCTGTGGGAGCTCGGCCGCGGCTCCAGCAGCTGACACCCCGCCGCACGGCACGCACACGACGCGAAGGGCGCCCCTCTCCGATCGGAGAGGGGCGCCCTTCGCATCTCGCGTCGTAGCGTCTCCCGCTGCGTCAGTGTCGTCCCCTACTGCGCGCCGGGGCGCACCAGGCCGCTCTCGTACGCGTACACCGCCGCCTGCACCCGGTCCCGCAACCCCAGCTTCGTCAGCACATGCCCCACATGCGTCTTCACGGTGGTCTCACTGACGAACAGGTCCGCGGCGATCTCCGCGTTCGACAACCCCCGCGCCACCAGCTTCAACACCTCCACCTCGCGGTCGGTGAGCGTGTGCAGCGTGTCGGGCACCGGCTCCTCGCCCGACGGCAGATGCGTGGCGTACTTGTCCAGCAGCCGGCGCGTGATGCTCGGCGCCAGCATCGCCTCGCCGTTCGCCACCACCCGGATCGCCTGCACCAGCTCGTTCGCCGGGGCGTCCTTCAGCAGGAAGCCACTGGCCCCCGCGCGCAGCGCCTCCACCACGTACTCGTCCAGATCGAACGTGGTCAGCACCAGCACCTTCGCCGGACCGTCCCGGCCCGGCCCGGTGATCTGCCGGGTCGCCTCCACACCGTCCATCCGCGGCATCCGGATGTCCATCAGCACGACATCGGGCTGCAGCGCACGCACCTGGTCGAGGGCCTGCAGACCGTCTCCGGCCTCGCCCACGACCGCGATGTCCTGCTCGGCCTCCAGAATCATCCGGAACCCGGTTCGCAGCAGCGGCTGGTCGTCGACCAGTAGGACGCGGATGGCCACGGTAAGTCTCCTTCGCTAGTCCGCGCCCATTCTGCCCTGCGTCAGGTCCTCGGACCCGGCCGACCTCACCGGCAGCGGATACGGCGGGGGAGTACCACCGAACTCCGGGCAGTGCGCCTGATGGTCGCACCAGCCGCACAGCTTCGTCGGACGCGGCCGCCACTCACCCGACTCCGTCGCCTCCCGGATCGCCTCCCACAACGCCAGCAACTTGCGCTCGACCCGCTGGAGATCGGCCACGACCGGGTCGTACGTCAGCACATCACCACTGCCCAGATACACCAGCTGCAACCGCCGCGGCACCACGTTCTTCAGCCGCCACACCACCAACGCGTAGAACTTCATCTGGAACAACGCACCCTCGGCGTACTCCGGCCTCGGCGCCTTGCCCGTCTTGTAGTCGACGATCCGCACCTCACCGGTCGCCGCCACATCCACCCGGTCGATGATCCCGCGCAGCCGCAGCCCCGACTCCAGCTCGGTCTCCACGAACAGCTCCCGCTCCACCGGCTCCAGCCGGGACGGATCCTCCAGCGTGAACCAGCGCTCCACCAGCTGCTCCGCCTCACCCAGCCAGCGCGCCAGCCGCTCGCCCTCGGGATCGTCCGCGAACAGTTCACCGACCTCCGGCCTGCTCTCCCGCAGCCGGTCCCACTGCCCAGGAACCAGCGACCTGGCCCACGGCACCGTCCGCTCCGCCGCGGGCGCGTCGAACAACCGCTCAAGCACCGCGTGCACCAACGTCCCTCTGGTCGCCGCCTCGCTCGGCTTCTCCGGCAGCCGGTCGATCACCCGGAACCGGTACAGCAACGGACACTGCATGAAGTCACTGGCCCGCGAGGGCGACAACGAGGCGGGCGGCACCGCCGCGGACGCCTGCGCCGCCCCCACCGGCGACTGTGCCTGCGCGACGATGTCCGCGCCCCGAGCCCGCGAGGCGTCCTCGATGCTGCTGTCCATGCCACAGACCATACGGCCCGCCACTGACAGTCACCCAACCCGCACGACAGCCGCACCAACACAAGGGGTGCCGGGGAGAAACGCGTCACGACGGCCGCATACCATCGACCAGAGACGACGCTTCTAACGAGGGGACACCGTGGACGTGAGCGGCGGCAGCGGGCAGCCCCGGTCGGACAACGCCGAACCGACCGAGCACCCCGCAGGTCCTACGGCCCCCACCAACGACGCAGGCCCGGCCCCCACCGACGCCCGCGCCAAAGACCCGGACCGGCAGTCACCCGCCGACGCCCCGGCACCCGAACCGGCCACCGACACGCCCCCGGCGCCCCACGAGGCCTCCCAGGAGCCGACGACCGCCGCCCCCGCTCCAGAGCCCGGCCCCGAGCCGCCCACGGCCACTCCCGCGCCCCAGGAACCGACCACCGATCACGTGCCGGTCCCTGGGCCGGACCAGGAGTCGACCGCCGATACACGTTCGGCCGACGTAGCCCACCGGGAAGCGGCCACTGAGGCCCCGGAGTCCCGCCCGGAGCCGACCGCCGGTCCCCGTCCGGACGGCGAAGCGCACCGGGAGCCGGCCACCGGCCCCGTCCCGGAGCAGGAGCCGCGGCGGCAGCCGGGCGCCGGTGTCACCCCGGCCCCCGGCATCCATGCCGAAGCCGCGTCCGGACCGCGTCCCGCCTCGGTACCCGAGGCGCGCAAGGACTCACCCGCCGAGAGCCCCCGGGAAGGCGACGGACGGGCCCACGCACAGTCCGGGACGGCCAAGGGACGGCCGCCGCAGCGGCCCAAGGAGCCCGGCGGCGGACTGCTCATGGGACGGCCCTTCGGCGTACCCGTGTACGTCGCCCCCAGCTGGTTCCTCGTCGCCGCGCTCATCACCTGGGTCTTCGGCGGCCAGCTCGACCGCGTACTGCCCGAACTCGGCGCCGCCCGCTACCTCGTCTCCCTCTTCTTCGCCGTCGCCTTCTACGCCTCCGTCCTGGTCCACGAACTCGCCCACACCGTCGCCGCGATCCGCTTCAACCTCCCCGTCCGCCGCATCCAGCTCCAGTTCTTCGGCGGTGTCTCCGAGATCGAGAAGGAAGCCGAGACCCCCGGACGGGAGTTCGTCCTTGCCTTCGTCGGCCCCCTGCTCTCCCTGATCCTCTCCGGCGTCTTCTATCTCGCCATGCAACCCGTCCGGCCCGGCACCGTACCCGGCGTCCTGCTGGCCGGCCTCATGGTCTCCAACCTCATCGTCGCCGCCTTCAACCTCCTGCCCGGCCTCCCCCTCGACGGCGGCCGCATGCTCCGCGCCGTCGTCTGGAAGATCACCGGCAGACCCATGAGCGGCACCGTCGCCGCCGCCTGGGTCGGCCGCGCCCTCGCCATCTCCGTCCTCGTCGGCCTCCCACTGCTCAACCAGTCGGGCGCCTTCGGGGGCGGCGGCGAGGACATCAACGGCATGGACACCGTCACCGACGCCCTGCTCGCCGCCATCCTCGCCGCCATCATCTGGACCGGCGCCGGCAACAGCCTGCGCATGGCCCGCCTGCGCGAACACCTCCCGGAACTCCGCGCCCGTACCCTCACCCGCCGCGCCGTCCCCGTCGAGACCGACACCCCCCTCTCCGAAGCCCTGCGCCGCGCCAACGCCGCCGGCGCCCGCGCCCTCGTCGTCGTCGACGCCGACGGCACCCCCCTCTCCCTCGTCCGTGAGGCCGCCATCGTCGGCGTACCCGAACACCGCCGCCCCTGGGTCGCCGTCAGCGGCCTCGCCCAGGACCTCACCGACGGCATGCGCGTCTCCGCGGAACTGGCCGGAGAGGCCCTCCTGGACGTCCTGCGCGCCACCCCGGCCACCGAATACCTGGTGGTGGAGGAGACCGGCGAGATCTACGGCGTGCTGTCCGCGGCGGACGTCGAACGGGCCTTCGTCAGGGCCATGGCCCGCCCCAGCTGAACCCCGCCCACCCCGACCGGCGCCCCTTCCCGATGGTCGGAGGCCTCCACAAACCCCGGTAGGCTGGTCACATGTCCGAACCGACCGGTGCCGCCCGCAGGCGCGGGCCCTTCAAGGTCGGGGACCAGGTACAGCTGACCGACCCCAAGGGCCGCCACTACACGTTCACGCTCGAAGCCGGGAAGAACTTCCACACCCACAAGGGCTCCTTCCCGCACGACGAACTGATCGGCGCTCCCGAGGGCAGCGTTGTCCGCACCACCGGCAACGTCGCCTACCTCGCGCTGCGCCCCCTGCTCCCCGACTACGTCCTGTCCATGCCCCGCGGGGCAGCCGTCGTCTACCCCAAGGACGCGGGGCAGATCCTCTCCTTCGCCGACATCTTCCCCGGCGCCCGCGTCGTCGAAGCCGGCGTCGGCTCCGGATCGCTCAGCAGCTTCCTGCTGCGCGCCATCGGCGACCAGGGCATGCTGCACAGCTACGAACGCCGCGCGGACTTCGCCGAGATCGCCCAGCAGAACGTGGAACGCTACTTCGGCGGCCCCCACCCGGCCTGGCAGCTCACCGTCGGTGACCTGCAGGACAACCTCTCGGACACCGACGTCGACCGTGTCATCCTCGACATGCTCGCCCCCTGGGAATGCCTGGAGGCCGTCTCCAAGGCACTCGTCCCCGGCGGCATCCTGTGCTGCTACGTCGCCACCACCACCCAGCTCGCCCGGACCGTCGAGTCCATCCGCGAGATCGGCTGCTTCAACGAGCCGACCTCCTGGGAGACGATGATCCGCAACTGGCACGTCGAAGGCCTCGCCGTCCGCCCCGACCACCGGATGATCGGCCACACCGGCTTCCTGCTCACCGCCCGCCGCCTCGCCGACGGCGTCGAACCGCCCATGCGCCGCCGCCGCCCCGCCAAGGGCGCCTACGGCGAGGACTACGACGGCCCCAACGCCGACGGCGGCGCCGGCCGCTGAGCCTGCCCCCTCGGCCCCGCCCGAGGGGCGGCACCCGCACCGCCGACCGACCAACGTACGAGCGCCGCAGCCCAGTTCCCCGGACCCCGCCGGAACTCGGCCGCGGCGCTCACGCGTTGACCCGACAGGCTCACCCGCCGACCGGACAGCGGGCCCGCGGAACCCCACCCCAGCGGAAGCCCACCCCGCCGTTCCCTCCCACTGTGACGTGTGGCACGATGCAGGCCATCCCCCCTGGCACAGGCCTCACAGGAGACACTCCTAGTGCAGCAATCCGTGGTCCCGGAGCTCGCTCACACCGACACCCGCCCCATGCACTGGCTCGCCACCGCCACCGCGGTGGCCGGCGTCGTGGCCCTCTCGTCCTTCCTCCAGCCGGGCTCGGCCAAGGCCGCCCAGCCCACCGCGGGAACGGAGACGAAGCCCGCCGCCGCGGCCGCCGCGCCGCCCAGCATCACCGGCGTGGACTTCCCCCTCGACTGCGGGCCGGTGAAGGAGAAGGTCGTCAAGAAAGCCACCGGCGACCTCGACGGCGACGGCAGACCGGAAACGGTCGCCGTGGTCCACTGCGACGCCGCCATGGGCACCCCGCCCGACGGCGTCTACGTCCTCACCCAGGCCGCCGGAGCCACCCGGCCCCGCGTCGTCGCCACCCTCGTCGAGCCCAAGGACCGGCTCACGGTCACCGACTTCGCCGTCGCCGACAGAACGGTCACCGCCACCATGCTCGGCTATTCATCGGACAATGTGCCCAGTTGCTGTCCGGACGTGAAGACCAAAGCCAGCTGGCAGTGGAACGGCCACGCGTTCGTACGCTCCACCCCCGTGGCCGCCCACAGCGTCTGACGGCCACCCCCACACCACACAGGCCACGCGGGGTGGCCGGAAAGTCACTCCGCGTCCGGCCCGTACACCTCGACCCGGTCCGCGACCCGGCGCACATGAATGCACTCGCCCGGACACTCCCGCGCCGAGTCCACCACATCCGTCAGCAGCGGCAACGGCACCGGCACCGTCGCCCCCTTCGTGAGCAGCAGCTCGTCGTCCGCGCCCTTCACATAGGCCAGACCATCGATGTCCAGCTCGAACACCTCAGGGGCGTACTGGGCACAGATTCCGTCCCCCGTACACAGATCCTGGTCGATCCAGACCTCAAGCGCCTCACCACCGGCCAGGGCCTCCTGCTGCACGGTCATCTCTCCTGCTCTCGAAAGCGCCGGACCGCAGGACCCGGGGGTCACCCGGTCCCACCCCGGCGGGTGTTGAACGCCCTCGACCCTACCTCCGTCCGGAGCGCACCCACCCGACCCCTCCGCCCACGCCCAGCCCCCGGCCGCCCGCGCACCACCGCGCGTCCGCCCGCGCGGGACAACGGCGCCCGGCCACCGGACCGATCGACTTCGGCCATCCCGAAACCGACGGGATCGATCACGGACACAACCCGGCCGGTCGCTCTGTGTAAGGAACGCGCCACCGGGGCACAACCCCAGAACCGGTATCGGATCGGACAACTCCGGTCAGGTGCGACGGGTTTTGACCATGCCAGGCTCGGAACACGCCGCTTCTGAATCGCGTTGAGTGGGTATCCACCCCGCACGAGTAAGAACGCAACGGGTGACCGACGACACACCTTGACAGTCTTTGTGATCTAGGGGTTTCAATCGACACCCACCCAGGTAGGGTCTGGAAGCGTCCAGCTCCCCTTGGAGGAGGTGAGGACCGTGGCAGCCCACGACGACGACATGAACCGCGGCATCCGCCCGGGACGAGGGTCCGACGACCCGGCCGGGCAGATCGCCTACCTTGAGCAGGAGATCGCCGTCCTGCGACGTAAGCTCGCCGACTCTCCGCGACACACGAGGATTCTCGAAGAGCGGATCGTCGAGCTGCAGACGAACCTGGCCGGCGTGTCCGCCCAGAACGAACGACTCGCGAACACCCTCCGCGAGGCCCGCGACCAGATCGTGGCCCTCAAGGAGGAAGTCGACCGACTCGCACAGCCGCCCGCCGGCTTCGGAGTCTTCCTCACAGCGAACGAGGACGGCACCGCGGACATCTTCACCGGCGGCCGCAAACTGCGGGTGAACGTCAGCCCAAGTGTTGACCTGGACGACCTCAGGCGCGGCCAGGAAGTCATGCTCAACGAAGCGCTCAACGTGGTCGAGGCCATGGAATACGAGCGCGTCGGCGACATCGTCACCCTCAAGGAGATCCTCGAGGACGGCGAGCGCGCCCTCGTACTGGGGCACACCGACGAAGAACGGGTGGTACGGCTCGCCGAACCACTCCTCGACGTCACCATCCGCCCCGGCGACGCCCTGCTCCTCGAACCCCGCTCCGGCTACGTCTACGAGATCGTGCCCAAGAGCGAGGTCGAAGAACTCGTCCTCGAAGAAGTACCCGACATCGGCTACGAGCAGATCGGCGGCCTCGGCGGCCAGATCGAGGCCATCCGCGACGCCGTCGAGCTCCCCTACCTCTACCCGGACCTGTTCAAGGAGCACGAACTGCGCCCGCCCAAGGGCGTCCTGCTCTACGGACCCCCCGGATGCGGCAAGACGCTCATCGCCAAGGCCGTCGCCAACTCGCTGGCCAAAAAGGTCGCCGAGGTCACCGGCCAGGCCGCCGGCAAGAGCTTCTTCCTCAACATCAAGGGCCCCGAGCTCCTGAACAAGTACGTCGGCGAGACCGAGCGGCAGATCCGCCTCGTCTTCCAGCGTGCAAGGGAGAAGGCCAGCGAGGGCACCCCCGTCATCGTCTTCTTCGACGAGATGGAATCCCTGTTCCGGACCCGCGGCTCCGGCGTCAGCTCGGACGTGGAGAACACCATCGTCCCCCAGCTGCTCGCCGAGATCGACGGTGTCGAAGGCCTCCAGAACGTGGTCGTCATCGGCGCCTCCAACCGCGAGGACATGATCGACCCCGCCATCCTCCGCCCCGGCCGCCTCGACGTGAAGATCAAGATCGAGCGTCCCGACGCCGAGGCAGCCAAGGACATCTTCGGCAAGTACCTCACCGAACGCCTCCCGCTCCACTCCGACGACCTCGGAGAACACGGCGGCAGCAAGGCCACCACCGTCGAAAGCATGATCCAGACGGCAGTGGAACACATGTACGCCGAATCCGAGGAAAACCGCTTCCTGGAAGTCACCTACGCCAACGGCGACAAGGAAGTCCTCTACTTCAAGGACTTCAACTCCGGCGCAATGATCGAAAACATCGTCGGACGCGCCAAGAAAATGGCGATCAAGGACTTCCTCGACCACAACTCCAAGGGTCTCCGCGTCTCCCACCTCCTCCAGGCCTGCGTGGACGAGTTCAAGGAGAACGAGGACCTCCCCAACACCACCAACCCCGACGACTGGGCCCGAATCTCCGGAAAGAAGGGCGAACGGATCGTGTACATCCGTACCCTCATCACCGGAAAGCAGGGCGCGGACACCGGACGCTCCATCGACACGGTGGCGAACACCGGACAGTACCTGTAAAACACAGGGCGGCTGCGGGTGCCCTCACCGGGTACCCGCAGCCGACTGTTTTTCCGGCCAAAACCGGAACCGAGGGCGAGCAAGGCAATGACGCAAATGATCTCCCCACCAGCGCAGAGGCGTTCTAGGCTCTTTCCTACCGCCGAGTCGCGCAGTGCGGGGACGGGCACCGCACACGCACCGGAGCGCCAGCGGTACGCGAGCGCAGCCCACGACCGAGGGCTCCGCCGGGCAAGGAGGGCCGCATGACCGTACGGCGAGTAATGGGCATCGAGACGGAGTACGGCATCTCCGTCCCCGGCCACCCCAACGCCAATGCCATGCTCACCTCGTCCCAGATCGTCAACGCCTACGCGGCGGCGATGCACCGGGCCCGACGCGCCCGCTGGGACTTCGAGGAGGAGAACCCGCTACGGGACGCCAGGGGCTTCGACCTCGCCCGGGAGGCCGCCGACGCCAGCCAGCTCACCGACGAGGACATCGGCCTCGCCAACGTCATCCTCACCAACGGCGCGCGCCTCTACGTCGACCACGCCCACCCCGAATACAGCGCCCCCGAGGTCACCAACCCCCGCGACGCCGTCCTCTGGGACAAGGCCGGCGAACGCATCATGGCCGAGGCCGCCGAACGCGCCGCCGCACTCCCCGGCGCCCAGCCCATCCACCTCTACAAGAACAACACCGACAACAAGGGCGCCTCCTACGGCACGCACGAGAACTACCTGATGAAGCGGGAAACCGCCTTCTCCGACATCGTGCGCCACCTCACCCCCTTCTTCGTCTCCCGCCAGGTCGTCACCGGCGCCGGCCGCGTCGGCATCGGCCAGGACGGCCACGAACACGGCTTCCAGCTCAGCCAGCGAGCCGACTACTTCGAGGTCGAGGTAGGCCTGGAGACGACGCTGAAGCGCCCCATCATCAACACCCGCGACGAGCCGCACGCGGACGCGGAGAAATACCGCCGCCTGCACGTGATCATCGGCGACGCGAACCTGTCCGAGATCTCCACCTACCTGAAGCTGGGCACCACAGCCCTGGTCCTCTCCATGATCGAGGACGGCTTCATCGCCGTGGACCTCGCCGTCGACCAGCCCGTACGCACCCTCCACCAGGTCTCCCACGACCCCACGCTCAAGCGCCTCGTCACCCTCCGCAGCGGACGCACACTCACCGCCGTCCAGCTCCAGATGGAGTACTACGAGCTGTCGCGCAAATACGTGGAGGAGCGCTACGGCGCCGACGCCGACGACCAGACCAAGGACGTCCTCGCCCGCTGGGAGGACACCCTCAACCGCCTGGAACACGACCCCATGAGCCTCGCCGGAGAACTCGACTGGGTCGCCAAACTGGAACTCATGGAGGGCTACCGGCGCCGCGACGGCCTCGACTGGGACGCCGCCAAGCTCCACCTCCTCGACCTCCAGTACGCCGACGTCAGGGCCGAGAAGGGCCTCTACAACCGCCTCGCGGCCCGCGGCCGCATGAAGCGGCTCCTGGACGAGACCGACGTCGACAAGGCCCGTACGAGCCCGCCGGAGGACACCCGGGCCTACTTCCGCGGCCGCTGCCTTGAGCAGTACGCCGACGACGTTGCCGCGGCCAGCTGGGACTCGGTGATCTTCGACCTCCCCGGCCGCGACTCCCTCCAGCGGGTCCCAACCCTGGAACCGCTACGCGGAACGCGAAATCACGTCAAGGAGCTCCTGGACCGCTGTCGCACCGCAGAAGACCTGGTCAGGGTCCTCTCCGGCGGCTGAGCGAGCACTCGGACGACACCGGGCGGGCGGGGTCAAAATCCCGCCGCCCGGGAATCATCGAGGTGGCCCCCGTACGTTGGAGAAACTGCGGGGCCGATGTCGGACCCGGCTTGTAGGGTCTGATCATCACCGATCGGCAGGAATGCCGACCTGACGACCATGTCGGGCGAACTGAGCGGGGTGAGGGTTGTGGCAACCAAGGACACCGGCGGCGGACAGCAGAAGGCGACGCACTCCACCGAGGAGGTCGAGGAGCAGGCGGCAGAGTCGCAGGCTTCGGGAGACCTCAAGGAACGGCACGAGAAGCTGAGCGACGACGTCGACTCGGTTCTTGACGAAATTGACGATGTACTCGAGGAGAACGCCGAGGATTTCGTTCGGTCCTTCGTGCAAAAAGGTGGAGAGTAAAGGCGACTTGGTCATATCGCCTTCGAAGTGAAGGTCTCGGGGGGATCTGGTGGCTGAGGAGCCGAACGCGAAGCGCTGCGGGAAATGCGAGCGAGATCTACCTCCTGCGGCGTTCGCGCGAGACAAGAACCGGTGCGATGGCCTCCAGGTGTACTGCCGGGAGTGCGTGGCGGAGTACAGTGCCGCGCACTACCGGCGTCGCCGGGAGGCTATGGGGAAGACCGTCCGCGAGAAGGTGGATGTCCCGGCCGGGCACAAGCGGTGCCCTCAGTGCGAAGTGGTGAAGCCGCACTCCGAGTGGGAGCGCAACAAGACTTCGTCGGACGGCTGGGCGAGTTACTGCCGCGCATGCCGCGCGGAGCGAAACCGGGTCAGCTACTTCAAGCGCAAGTACGGCCTCACCGAAGTCGAGCGTGCCGCGCTGATCGCCTCGCAACAGGGCGTCTGCTGTATCTGTCTATCCGCCCCCGCCGTGCATGTGGATCACTGCCATGAGACGGGTAGGGTCCGTGGCGTACTGTGCTTCAGCTGCAATGCTGCGCTGGGGCAGTTCAAGGATCAGCCCGAAGTCATAAGGCGGGCTGCAGCATACGTGGAAGGAAACGCGTGGAAGCCAACACTCGTAGCACCGGGCGTCTACCGGCTGCCTTCCTGACGCCTGGGTCCTCTTCGTTCATGGACTTTCTCGGTGAGCACCAGCCGGAGTTGCTGCCCGGCAAGCGGCAGTTGCCGCCCACGCAGGGGGTGATCGAGGCGCCGCACGGGACGACGATCGTCGCGGTGACCTTCCCCGGGGGCGTGGTGCTCGCCGGTGACCGTCGGGCCACGATGGGCAACGTGATCGCTCAGCGGGACATCGAGAAGGTGTTCCCGACCGACGAGTACTCGGCCGTCGGTATCGCCGGCACCGCCGGTCTCGCCGTGGAGATGGTGAAGCTCTTCCAGCTGGAGCTGGAGCACTTCGAGAAGGTCGAGGGTGCTCAGCTGTCGTTGGAGGGCAAGGCGAACCGGCTGTCGACGATGATCCGCTCCAACCTCGGTATGGCCATGCAGGGGCTGGCGGTCGTGCCGTTGTTCGCCGGGTTCGACGTGGACCGGGCCAAGGGGCGGATCTTCTCGTACGACGTCACGGGTGGCCGTTCCGAGGAGCACAACTTCTCCGCGACGGGTTCGGGCTCGATCTTCGCGCGGGGTGCGATGAAGAAGCTGTTCCGTGACGACCTGTCCGAGGAGCAGGCGACCACTTTGGTGGTGCAGGCTCTGTACGACGCGGCCGACGACGACTCGGCGACCGGTGGTCCCGATGTCGCCCGCCGGATCTACCCGATCATCACCGTGATCACCGAGGACGGGTTCCGTCGGCTCACCGACGACGAGTCCGCCGAGCTCGCCCGTGCGGTGCTGGCGCGCCGTCTGGAGCAGCCGGACGGTCCGCGCGCGGCGCTGCTCTGAGGCGCCCGGCGTTTCTTGTGAAGGTGGTCCCAGTGACTTCGACGGAACCCTAAGGAAGGGGACGGATACCGGTGTCGACGCCGTTCTATGTCTCACCTCAGCAGGCGATGGCGGACCGTGCCGAGTACGCCCGTAAGGGCATCGCGCGTGGCCGCAGCCTGGTTGTGCTTCAGTTCGCCGACGGCATTGTGTTCGTCGGTGAGAACCCGTCCCGTGCATTGCACAAGTTCAGCGAGATCTATGACCGGATCGGTTTCGCGGCCGCCGGCAAGTACAACGAGTACGAGAATCTGCGGATCGGTGGTGTGCGGTACGCGGATCTGCGTGGTTACACCTATGACCGTGATGATGTGACCGCGCGTGGTCTTGCCAACGTGTATGCGCAGACGCTGGGCACGATTTTCTCGAGTGCGGCGGAGAAGCCGTACGAGGTGGAGCTGGTTGTCGCCGAGGTGGGGGAGACTCCCGAGGGTGATCAGATCTATCGGTTGCCGCACGACGGTTCGATCGTGGATGAGCACGGTTCGGTCGCGGTGGGTGGCAATGCGGAGCAGATCAGTACGTATCTGGACCGTGAGCATCGGGAGGGGATGACTCTTGCCGAGGCTCTGAAGCTGGCTGTGACGGCTCTGTCGCGGGAGCCGAACGGGACTCAGCGGGAGATTCCGGCGGAGCGGCTCGAGGTCGCGGTGCTGGACCGTACGCGTCCGCAGCAGCGGAAGTTCAAGCGCATTGTGGGTCCGCAGCTGGGCCGGTTGCTGGAGGCCGACGGTGCGGCGACGGCGGCCGAGGCGGAGGCCGATGTGGAGGAGTCCGGCGGGGACGTCGAGTAGTCCTGTTCTTGTCTCACCCGCTCAGCGCGCCCCGTCCGGGAGTTTCCGGGCGGGGCGCGGGTGTTTTCCGTGGTGTCAGGGGCGCGGCGGGGGTGCTGTGGAGCCTCGTACGACGAGTTCGACGGGGATGTCCCCGGCTTCCGGTTCCCGGCCTTCCAGGACGGCCAGGAGGGCTCGCATGCCGTGTTCGCCGAAGAGTTCGGCGTCGAGTCGTACGGTGGTGAGTTCGGGGTCGATGGCGGTGGCGAGGGCGAGGTCGTCGAGGCCGGTGACGGAGATGTCGTCGGGGATGCGGAGGCCGAGGCGGCGGAGGGCTTTGTAGGCGCCGGCGGCGAGTTTGTCGTCGTCGCAGACGAGGGCGGTGGGGCGGGGGCCGGGGGTGGTGAGGGCGGCTTCGGTGGCTGCGAGGGCGCCTTCGATGGAGATGGGGGCGTGGACGGTGCGGACCGTGGCGTCGGGGATGCCTGTGGTGTGTGCGGCCAGTTCTCGGGCGCGTACTTCGAAGGTCCATGAGGCGACGTCGGCGGCCAGGTGCAGGAAGTGCCGGTGGCCGAGGTTCAGCAGGTGTTCGGCGACCTGGCGTACGCCGTCGGCGATGTCCAGGTTGACGGTGGCGGCGCCGTGGCTGCCTTCGGGGTCGCTGTCGAGCATGACGAGGGGGAGTTGGTCGCCGCGGATGGTGGTGAGGGCGTCGGCGGCCATGGAGGAGGCGATGACGCCGTCGAGGGCGGCCTGGGCGGAGGCGAAGGGGTCGGGGGCGGGGCCGATGCCTTCGGGGGAGGGGTAGAGGACGACCCCGAAGCCGTGTTCGGAGGCGACGCGGGCGGCGCCGGTGTAGACGCCCGCGAAGAACTCGGTGGTGAGGGCGGGGACGACCAGGAGGACGGTCCGGGTGTGGCCGAGGCGGAGGTTGCGGGCGGCGAGGTTGGGGCGGTAGCCGAGGGTGCGGGCGGCTTCGCGGACGCGTTCGGCGGTGGTTTCGGAGACGCGGCCGCGCCATTTGTCGCCGAGGACGAGTGACACGGCTGCCTGGGAGACGCCGGCGGCCTGGGCTACGTCGCGGCTCGTGGGGCGCGTGTTGCTGCGTGCCACCGGGGGTGTGCTCCGTTCGTGTGGACGTGTGAACAGCGCACATGGTACGTATGGGAGGCGACGTTATACGTAACACTTGGAGGCGGGTCATGGCCGCGGGGTATCTGGAGATCCTCAGGGCGAGGCACGCGGCCCGGTTGCTGGCGGGCACTCTGGTGGGGCGGTTGCCCAATGCCACGGCCGCCATCGCGATCGTGCTGTTCGTGCGTACGGAGGGTGGTACCTACAGCCTGGCGGGGGCGCTCGCGGCGGCGTACGGCGTGGCCAATGCGGTCGGTCAGCCGGTGCTCGGCCGGCTGGTGGATCTGCACGGTCAGCCGCGTGTCCAGTTGCCTGCGGCGCTGGCGTCGGCGCTCGCCATGGCCGGGTTCGCGTTCGCCGGTACCGATCCGCTGCCGGTCGCCTATGTGTGCGTGGCGGCCGCCGGGTTGTTCACGCCTCCTCTGGAGGGCGGTCTGCGTGCCCTGTGGCCGGATGTGCTCGGCGGGGAGGACCGGGTGTACACGGCGTATGCGATGGACGCGGTGGCGCAGGAAGCCATGTACGCCGTGGGGCCGTTGCTGGTGACGTTGTGCGTGTCGCTGTGGTCGGCGCAGGTGGCGGTGCTGGTCGTGAACGTGGTGGGGGTGTTCGGGGCGCTCTCCGTCGTCGTCTCGCCGCCGTCGCGCGCGTGGCGTTCGGCGCCGCGTGAGGCGCACTGGCTCGGTGCTCTTCGCTCGTCGGGGCTGTTGGCGTTGCTGGCCGCGTTCCTCTTCGTCGGGATCGCGCTGGGTTCGATCACGGTGGCGTCGGTGCCGTACGCGGACGGCCATGGTGGTGACGGGGTGTACGGCTGGCTGATGGCCGCGCTGGGGCTGGGTGCGCTGCTGGGGGGCACCGTCTACGGTGCGCGGCAGTGGCCGGGGGAGCCGGCGCGGCGACTGCGGGTGCTGGTGGCGCTTCTGGCGGTGTGTTATCTGCCGCTGATGGTGATGCCCGGTGCGGTGGCCATGGTGTTGCTCACGGTCCTCGCCGGTGTGTTCCTCGCTCCTGCCATCGCATGTGCGTTCGTGCTGGTGGACCGGCATGCGCCGGCGGGGACGGTGACCGAGGCGTTCTCCTGGTTTGTGACGACCATCACGGTCGGGGTGTCGGTGGGAACGGGCCTTGCGGGGCCGGTGGTCGAGGCGGGCGGGGCGCTGTGGGGGTTCGCGGTGCCGGGGGCGGCGGGGGGTGTGTCGTTGCTGGTCCTGGTGGTCACGGGGCGGGTCCTCGCAGCTCCCGGTGGGGGTGCGGTGGTTGCGGCCGGTTCGGAAAATGATCCAAATCGTGCTGCCGAACCCCGTTTCAGCTCAGGGGATCGGGCGTAATGTTCAGTCATGGACCGCCGCATTTTCGGGCTGGAGAACGAGTACGGCGTCACGTGCACGTTCAGGGGACAGCGCCGCCTGTCGCCTGACGAGGTGGCGCGGTACCTCTTCCGCCGTGTCGTGTCATGGGGCCGTAGCAGCAATGTCTTTCTGCGGAACGGCGCCCGGCTGTATCTCGACGTGGGCTCACATCCGGAATACGCGACACCCGAATGTGACAATGTGATCGAACTGGTCACTCACGACAAGGCCGGCGAGCGCATTCTCGAAGGGCTGTTGGTGGACGCCGAACGACGCCTGCATGAGGAAGGAATCGCGGGCGACGTCTACCTTTTCAAGAACAACACGGACTCGGCGGGCAACTCCTATGGTTGCCACGAGAACTATCTGGTGGCGCGGCACGGGGAGTTCTCCCGGCTCGCCGACATCCTCATTCCGTTCCTGGTGACCCGGCAGTTGCTGTGCGGTGCCGGAAAGGTGCTGCAGACGCCGCGGGGTGCGGTGTACTGCGTGAGCCAGCGGGCGGAGCACATCTGGGAGGGCGTGTCGTCGGCGACGACGCGTTCCCGGCCGATCATCAACACCCGGGACGAGCCGCACGCGGACGCCGAGCGGTACCGCCGGCTGCATGTCATCGTGGGCGACTCGAACATGTCCGAGACGACGATGCTGCTGAAGGTCGGTGCCACCGACCTGGTGCTGCGCATGATCGAGGCGGGCACGGTGATGCGGGATCTGACCCTGGAGAACCCGATCCGGGCGATCCGCGAGGTCAGCCATGACATCACGGGCCGGCGCAAGGTGCGTCTGGCCAGTGGCCGGGAGGCTTCGGCGCTGGAGGTGCAGCGGGAGTACTTCGAGAAGGCCGTGGACTTCTGCGAGCGTCGCGGTATCCGCACCGGCACGGTCGAGCAGGTCCTGGAGTTGTGGGGCCGGACGCTGGACGCGATCGAGGCGGAGGACCTGGACCGGATCGGCACCGAGATCGACTGGGTGATGAAGTACAAGCTCATCGAGCGGTACCGGGCCAAGCACAACATGACCATGTCTCATCCGCGGGTGGCGCAGATAGACCTCGCCTATCACGACATTCACCGTCGTCGTGGTCTGTATTACCTGCTGGAGAAGAAGGGGCAAGCCGCGAGGATCTGCAATGACTTGAAGATCTTCGAGGGCAAGTCGGTGCCACCGCAGACGACTCGGGCGCGGTTGCGCGGTGACTTCATCCGGCGGGCCCAGGAGCAGCGGCGGGACTTCACGGTCGACTGGGTGCATCTGAAGCTGAACGACCAGGCGCAGCGCACCGTGTTGTGCAAGGACCCGTTCCGTTCGGTCGACGATCGGGTGGAGAAGCTGATCGCCGGTATGTGAGCCGGTATGTGAGCGAACGCCACACGGGCGCCGTACTTTCCGGTACGGCGCCCGTGTCACGTCGTAGAGTTGCGCGCACGCCATCCGCAAGATCGACCGATTACGAGGCTCTTCCGTGCGCCGACGCTCTCTTCTCCTTGCCGCTGTTCCCGTAGGACTGGTCACGGTCGCCGGGTGTGGTGACAACTCGTCCTCTTCCAGCAAGGCCAGCGCGTCGCCGCAGGCGTCGGCTTCCTCGGTGCCGCCGCCGAAGATCGTGGACGGGCCGTTGCCGGCGATCACGGCGGGGACGAAGTTCGACGAGAAGCCGACGGTCGCGAAGGGCAGCGGGGATCCGTCGAAGAACCTGGCGGTCAAGACGGTGATCGCGGGCAGCGGCAAGACGGTCGCGGAGAACGACTTCGTCCAGGCCAACTACCTGGGGCAGATCTGGTCCACGGGGAAGGTCTTCGACCAGTCGTACGACCGTGAGCCGCTGCTCATGCAGCTTGCCGCGGGCAGCATCATCGACGGCTGGCGGTACGGGCTGGCCGGGAAGAAGGCCGGCAGCCGGGTGCTGATGGCCGTGCCGCCGACCTGGGGGTACGGCAGTTCGGGCAATGCGCAGGCGGGGATCAAGGGCACGGACACGCTGGTGTTCGTGGTGGATGTGCTGAACTCGTTCAACTCGAAGAGTTCCAGCACGGGCAAGGAGGTCGCGCAGAGCGACTCCGCGCTGCCGAAGGTGGGGACGAACACCGACGGCAAGGCTCCGTCGATCGACATTCCGAAGGTCGACCCGCCGAAGAAGCTGGTGTCGAACTATGTGCTGGAGGGTGACGGCGCGGAGGTGAAGTCGTCGCAGACGATCCTGTGCCAGTTCAAGGGTGAGGTCTGGGACAGCGGCAAGGCCTTCGAGCAGACGTATGAGAGCGGGCGGCTGGCCCAGTTCTCGATCACGCAGATGGAGCAGGTCCTCAAGGGGCTGTCGCAGGGGCTCACCGGCAAGAAGGTGGGCAGCAGGGTGCTGGTCGTGGTGCCGCCGGAGCTGGCCTATGGGAACAACCCGCCGAGCGGTGGTGTGGTGAAGAAGGGGTCCACGCTGGTGTTCTCGGTGGACATCCTGGCGGCGATGTAGCCGGGGCGGGCGTGACCGGGGTGGGGATGAAAGAATGTCCGGGTTCCGTGTCGTACACAAGCAGGAGCTAGAGACGTGAGCATCGACAAGCCCGAGATCGACTTCCCGGAGGGCGAGCCCCCGGCGGATCTGGAGATCAAGGACATCTGGGAGGGCGAGGGCGAGGTGGCCCAGGCGGGCCAGACCGTCACCGTGCACTACGTGGGTGTCTCGTTCAGCACCGGCGAGGAGTTCGACGCCAGCTGGAACCGGGGCGCGCCGTTCCGTTTCCCGCTGGGCGGTGGCCGGGTCATCAAGGGCTGGGACCAGGGTGTGCAGGGCATGAAGGTCGGCGGCCGTCGCCAGCTGACCATTCCGGCCCACCTCGCCTACGGCGACCAGAGCCCGACGCCGGCGATCCAGCCCGGCGAGACGCTGATCTTCGTCGTGGATCTGCTCGGGGTCTGATCGTCGTTGCGGCCGGCGCCGTCGGGTGCCGGCCGTTCCCGGTCGGACACCGGCCGGCCGAGGGCTCGTGCCGTGCGCACGGGCCCTCGTTGTTTGTCATGTCCTGCCCGCTTCGGTCCTCGTTGTTCGGACTGGCTTTTGCCGTGACACTCCGGAGCGGTACGGTCATCGGTCAGGAGCACCATAGGGAAGGCGAAGGGCGTCGATGGCCATTGCCAAGGCCGAGCGGCTGATGAACCTGGCGCTGTGTCTGCTGGGGACGCGACGGCCGCTCAGCAAGCGTGAGCTGCGGGAATCCATTGAGGCCTACCTCGAAGCGGGCAGCGACGACTCCTTCAACCGGATGTTCGAGCGGGACAAGGACGATCTGCGCGAGCTCGGACTGGTGATCGAGACCGTCGAGAACCTGGACGGCGAGGTCGGCTATCTCGCGCGCCGCGACAGCAACCGGCTGCCGCCGATCACCCTGGACGCCGAGGAGGCCGCCGCCCTCGGGCTGGCCGCCAAGGTCTGGCAGCAGGCCCGCCTCGCGGGTGCCGCCAGCGGTGCGCTGCAGAAACTGCGGGCCGCCGGGCTTCCCGAGGATGTCGACCCGTACGAGGCCCATGGCGCCCTGGAACCGCGGATCCCCGTGCACGAGGCCGCGTTCGAGCCGCTGATGCTGGCCTGCCGCGACCGCCGCCCGGTCCTCTTCGACTACCGCAAGGCCACCGCCGCCCACCCCGAGCCCCGGCATGTCGAGCCGTGGGCCCTCGAGTGCTGGCGAGGCCACTGGTACCTGGCGGGCTGGGACCGCGACCGGGGCGCCGAGCGGGTGTTCCGGCTGTCCCGGATCACCGGGAAGGTCCGCTCCCGGGGCACCGGCTTCACCGCGCCCGTCCCGGACGTCGTCACCGTCCGCGAGACCGTCGCGAGCTGGGCCGGGGAGATCGCCGACCGCTCCGCGCTGATCCGGCTGCGTTCCGGGTCCGGCTACCCCCTTCGGGCGAAGGCCACGGCGGTGCGGGAACTCGGTGACGGCTGGGACGAGTTGGAGATTCCGTACGGGCACGGGCTGGATGCCTGGCTGGTGGAGTTCGGGCCGGACGTGCTGGTCCTGGAGCCGGCCGAGCTGCGTGCGGACGTGGTGGACCGGCTGCGTGCCGTGGCCAAGGGCTGAGGGGGAGCGGAGCAAGACAGTGGCAGGCAAACCGGTCAGGCCCGTGAACGCCATCGACCAGACCCGGCGGATGCTCTCCCTGGTGACGTATCTGCGCGAGCGGCCCGGCGCCCGGATCGCGGACGTCGCCCGTGCCTTCGGGATCACCGAGGACGAGCTGGTCTCCGACCTGGACGTGCTGCCCATGTGCGGCACCAGCTTCCGGGGCGGCGATCTGCTGGACATCGACACCGACGGCGAGCGGATCTGGTGGCACAACGCGGCCGCGCTCGGCGAGGAGGCCGCGGAACCGCTCAGGCTGGCCGCCGACGAGGCGACCGCGCTCCTGGTCGCCGCCCGTGCGGTGGCCACCCTGCCCGGACTGCGCGAGGGCGACCGGCAGGCGCTGCTGCGGGCCACCGCCAAGGTGGAGACCGCGGCCGGCGAGGCGGGCGACGCCAGCGCCCGCCTTTCGGTGACCTTCGAGGCCGAGGGCGGCGTCTTCGCCGACGTCGACCGGGCGATCGCCGAGCGCCGCCGGCTGTGGATCCGCTACTACTCGCCGGCCCGGGACGAGGTCACCGAGCGCGAGATCGACCCCATCCGCCTGGTCAGCGTCGGGCACACCTATGTGGAGGCCTGGTGCAGGCGCTCCGAGGCCCGGCGGACCTTCCGGCTCGACCGGGTGGCGGAGATCAGGATCCTGGACGAGCCGTCCGCGCCCCCGGAGATCGAGCTGCGCGACCTGTCCGAGGCGCTGGTGCAGCCGGCCGCCGAGGACCCCGAGGTGGTCGTCGAGGTCGGCCCGGCCGGCCGCTGGGTCGCCGAGTACTACCCGCACGACAGCGCGGATGAGCTTCCCGACGGCGGGCTGCGTATTACCCTGCGCACCCCCGAGCCGGCCTCCCTGCGCCGGCTGGCGCTCAGGCTCGGCGGCGACGGCCGGATCGTGTCACCGCCCGAGCTGGCCGACAGCGCCCGCCGGGCGGCCCGCGAGGCACTGGCGGCGTACGACCACGACGTGGAGAGGCAGGGGCGAGGGATTTGAACGAGTCTTCGGGTTCCGGTGTCGCAGACGCGGGGGAGATCACGGTAGCGGCCGCATTCGCCGGGATGAGAAGAGTGGTCCCTGTGGTGTTCAGAGCCGGCTGCCCGGACTGCCGGGGCAGTTTCGAGCTCACCGCGAGCGCCCTGCGGCTGGCCATCGGAGCCACCAGCAAGACGACGTTCTACTCCTTCACCTGCCCCGACTGCGGGGCCGCCGTCCGCAAGCCCGCCGGCGAGCGGATCGTCGAGCTGCTCACCGGCGGCGGGGTCAGGACACTGCGGCTGCACCCCACCGTCTAGGCTCGTCGGCATGTTCTGGCCGATGTTCGCGGTAGCTGTGGGTTTCGTGGGTCTCACCGTGCTCGGAGTGCTCGCCGTGCGGGTCTTCCTGGAGGCGCGGCGGCTGGGCGCGCAGGTCGCGGAGTCGGCACGGCGTATCAACCGGGCCGCCGAGGACCTGGAGCGGGCGGCCGCGAGCACGGCGCGGGCTGTCGACGCACTGTGACGCCCGCTGTGGAAGCGATGTGAGTACCGAGCCGTAAGCGGTTTGTGTCACTTCGCCCTGTCACGGCACCTGTCCCGCCAGGTACGCTGCTGATCGCGGCCCGGCAAAGAGGCCCGGTCCGCGACGCAGGAGTACGCATGGGGATTGCTCGACGTTAACCCCCGCGCGTTACGATCGCTGCCAGCACGATGTTCGGACGAGTGTCCGACCGGTCGGACAGGCCCCGTCGCCTCGGTGAGAAGGTGAAGATTTATGTTCCGCAACGGACTTGAGCCGTGGCACCTGTTGATCCTCGTTGTGGTGATCCTCCTCGTGTTCGGATCCAAGAAGCTGCCGGACATGGCGCGCTCGCTCGGCAAGTCCGCCCGGATCCTGAAGAGCGAGGCGAAGGCGATGAAGGAGGACGGCAAGCCCGCCGGCACCGCCGAGTCGTCCGCCGAGGAGCCCGCGCCCGCTCAGCGCACGATCCAGGCCTCGCCCGGCGACGTGACCAGCTCCCGCCCGGTCAACGAGCCGACGGACACGACTCAGCGCTGACGCGAGGACCGGGGCCATCCGGTCCGCTGCATGAGATGAGGATGTGGGTTGCCCAAGTCTGCCCGCGTTAAGGAGAGCGATCCCGAGGGGCGGATGCCGCTCGCCGATCACTTGCGTGAGCTGCGCAACCGGCTTGCGAAGGGTGTTCTGGCGATCCTCGTCGTCACGATCGTGGCCGCCTTCTTCTACAGGGACATCATCGATGTCGTCACCAAGCCGATGCTTGACGAGATCGGCTGTGGCCAGAGCTTCGGGGAGCTGGCCAACACCAAGAGCGCTCACTGCGCTCACATCACCGTCAGTGGCCTGCTCGCACCGTTCACCCTGGCCCTGAAGGTCTCCCTGATGGCCGGCGTCGTGCTCGCGTCGCCGGTCTGGCTGTACCAGCTGTGGGCGTTCGTCGCGCCGGGGCTGCACCGCACCGAGAAGAAGTACGCCTACGCGTTCGTCGGCTTCGGCTTCCCGCTCTTCCTCGGCGGCGGCTACCTCGCGTTCCACGTGCTGCCCACCACGGCCAAGGTGATGATCGACCTCACACCCTCGGGTGCTGAGAACCTGCTGCCGCTGGACGATCTGCTGGACCTGATCACCCGCATGATCGTCGTCTTCGGCCTCGCCTTCGAGATGCCGTTGCTGCTGGTCATGCTGAACCTCACCGGAATGCTGTCCGGCCGGCGGATGCTGGGCTGGTGGCGCGCCATGATCGTCGGCATCACCATCTTCGCGGCCGTGGCCACACCCAGCCCCGACCCGATGACGATGCTGGCACTGGCGTCACCGATCTGGGCGCTCTACTTCCTCGCCGTGGCCATCTCGCTGCTCAACGACCGGCGCCGGGCGCGCCGCGAGGCCGCGGGCCCGGGTGACGACGAGGCCTCCGACCTGGACCTCACACCCGAGGACATCGGCGAGGTCGAGACCGTCTCCGCCAGCCGCGCGCTGCCCGAGGCCGGTCCTGACCGGGTCAACGGCTACGACGACGTGACCTGACCGGACTCCACGTCACCAAGAGGTGGGCCGCGCCCCCCCCCCCCGCCCCCCCGTGGGGTGCGGGGTCCCCCCAAGGAAGACGCGCGGGGGGGGGCCCAGTTTTGTTTTTTGTGTTTTTATAC